>CAMNAT010000124.1 GCA_946531785.1 uncultured Oscillospiraceae bacterium | reverse complement strand
TATAAAGCAAAAAATGATTTAATTGCCCGTGCGAATTATCCGACCTATGGTCGGATACGCACATGGGCATGACCAAAGCATTCAATTTGGAGACCTGCGGACAATTAGGAATAAGCTCGCGTGTTTCCTCGTTTTCCATACCGCTGGGCGCTACGGTGAATATGGACGGTACCGCTATATATCTGATGATAGCAGGACTTTTCCTGGCGCGCGTGTTCGGTGTAGAGCTCAGTACTGCGCAGATGGTGGAAATGTCGGTGGGAATAATCATATTATCGATGGGCGCGCCCGGAATTCCTGGAAGCGGCTTGATATGGAAAAATTCAAAAGCTGATCCGGCTTAAACTAAATGAATACCCCATGCGGAGCAGAAAACCGCATGGGGTGATTTATGTAATTTATGTGATTTATGCCTTCTCGCTTGTTGAGCCAAAGCCGCCGTTGCGAATATCGGTCGCATCGTCATCTATGGTAATACCATATTCCAAGAAGATGCCCTGGCAGAAGCCCGCACCGCGTTCGAGGCTTACGGTCTTACCTTCGTTCGAGTCGTTCGTGATCTTGCAGAATATGTGTCCCTCGTTGTCGCTGTAGTAATAGTCGCTGTCGATTATTCCGACGGTGTTGTTGAGCTGCAGGCGGAACTTAAAGCCAAGACCGCTTCTGGGGTAAAGCTTCAGCACCCATTCCGGCTCAATGTATACGCGGATACCTGTGGGGATCTTTATCGTTTCGCCCGGCGCCAGCGTGAACGCCTCCGGAGCAAAGAAATCATATCCTGCCGAGCCTCTTGTCGCGCGTTTGGGGAGTTTTATCCCGTCGTATAATTCCTTGGGATCGCTTTCGGGGAAGATCTCAAGACATGCATCCTTAAACTGTTCATAGCTTACCTTTTCAAATTTTGCAATTCTTTTCATATATACTGAAGTCCTTTCATGAAATTTGTTTGAGAGAAATCTTACTCCTCTAAAACTTTTACAACATATTCTCCGTTTGATTCTAAAACCTGTACAGAATAGGGCAGACTGAGCGGCTGAGCTGTTTCGTAGCTGCGCCATACAAACAGTTTGATCTTGTCATATTTATCTGCGTAAGGGAGATGTTCTCGGAACGACACATCACCATCACTTTTTACCTCCATGACCTGCATCTTTTCTGTTCGCCCGTCTTTATATCCGACAGCCATGATCACCGCGCCGTCTTTTAATAATCCACCCTTGTTTTCAACTATTGCCGTAATAACTCCATTGTTGTCATATTCAACATTTGATATCAGCTGCTCGTGTCCCGGGATAACAGTCGGTGTAGGGGAAGGTGCACGAGTCGGCGCCTCAGTGCGCGCCGGAGCATCAGCTGGATCGTAATAGTAATTTGAAATGTTTAGTATTCCCGCACCGTATAGTCCGAAATAGTCGTCCTCAAATTCTGCTGAATACTGTGTCGCATTTGCGCGAAGCTCGCTTTCTATCTCGTCGGGGGTGATATACGGATCTCTCGTTTTAAGCAGCGCAGCAGCTGCCGCGGCGAACGGAGATGCCATAGAGGTTCCGGACATGTTGGCATAATCGTTGTTGCGGATGGTGCTGTATATGCTTGTTCCCGGCGCGGAAATATCGATCACGGAGCCGTAGTTTGATGATTTTGAGATACTTCCGTTTTGTGTGCAGTTTGCAACAGTGATCGTGTGATCCATATATGCGGGGAAGATATAGTCAGCGTTGTTTGTTAAGCCTTTGTAGGCATTGCCTGCTGCTACACAGATAACACAGCCGCTTTGATGAAGATTATTAAAGATCGGATTAAAAACGCTGCGCATAGATCGTCTGTAGTCCTCTGCAGAGGCACCAAGACTCATATTGATAACATCCGCACCGATTTCGTAGGCGCGCTGGAGTCCGGACTTCACCTGAGTGGTAGTCATACCTCCACTGTCTCCGGCGACCTTAATAGGAATGATGGTTACATTTGGAAGTGTGTTATCTGCAACTATGCCTGCGACATGAGTGCCGTGATTGTTGTCGTCCATGGGATCGTTATCGTTATTATAGAAGTCCCATCCTTTTGCAGTATCGACGCGATTCTTTAAAAATGAATGAGTATAATCTACACCAGTGTCTAATACAGCTACGGTGACATTCGGCATTTTATTATTTTGGTAGGTCTTTTGCAGCCCCGAAACAAAAGCGTCTGTGCCTATCGTCTTGGAGCCCCATGACAGGTAGCTTTCGACCTGCAGCACCTCGTCATGACATACCGGTATGCCGTTTTCAATATAATAATCATATGCCGCATTTGCGTCTTCTTCTGTATTATATATAAGAGTATGGATATTATCCTCGTCGATGATATCATGCTTCGCACCCTGAGTGTCCGGATCGCCTACATAGTAAACCAGCAAGGTACGCGCTGATGCGCTGGCTTGCTCAGAGCTGATCCGGAATATGGAAGGGATATCAGGCGATGCTTCGCGTGAAAGCTCTGCCAGCTTTGCCGAATACTCAACGGGGGATGATGTATAGATCGTTTCGGCACTCGCCAAGGTGGGGGTGAGTGCTGTCATAACGACCAGAAATGCAGTGATTTTTCTCATATGTATCTCCCAATTCATATAATATATATGTTGATTATAACTCAAAATCAGTTTAAAATCAAGTAAATTAAGAAAAAGACTTGAAAAAAAACTGTAACACTGCTATAATATAATAGCATGCATATGAAAAAAATCGCTCAGCCATCACATCTGAACGATTTTGATAAAGCATAAAAATGAGGAAGGATTTAGGTAATAGTGGTAAAGCATATAGTGATCTGGAAAATAGCAGACGGAGAAGATAAGGCAGCGAGAGCGGGGGATATCAAGAAGAATCTGGAGGCGCTCAAGGGAAAGATAAAGGAGCTCAGATCCATAGAGGTAGGGATAAACTGTATTGATAACGAATATTCCGCAGATGTGGTGCTCACAGCGGAGTTTGATAGCAAAGAGGATCTCGGCAGGTATCAGGAGAACCCTGATCATAAGGCGGTTGGACAGAACTATGTCCGCCCGTATGTAAAGGAACGCCGGGTGGTCGATTATGAAATATAAGGGACATATAAATGGCAACTACAAAAATCACAAAGGAGCAGTGGGCGGAATCTGACGGATATCTTGCCCGGCTGCGGGAGGAAAACGCGAATTTCGCATCAGCATACGGCAGACCGAGGTATGCACATACCGAGACCTACGGCTGCCAGCAGAATGTAAACGATACCGAACGCATCCGCGGAATGCTGAAGCGTGCGGGCTTTGAGTTTACAGATGATGCGGAAAAGGCAGATCTTGTTATATATAACACCTGCGCCGTGCGCGAGAACGCCGAGCAGAGGGTGTTCGGAAGATTGGGGATATTAAAGCATATCAAGGAGCAGCGCCCCGGGATGCTCGTCGCGGTCTGCGGCTGCATGGTGCAGCAGGAGCATATAACCGAGAAGATAAAAAAGGTGCATGACCATGTTGATCTTATCTTCGGCACGCACGCGCTTTGGCGGATGCCGGAGCTTTTATATCGCGCGATACACGAAAACGGCGTCGTTGTGGATATAACAGACAGCGACGGAGCAATAGCCGAGGATGTGCCGATACTGCGCGATAAGGACGAAAAGGCGTGGGTATCGGTAATGTACGGCTGCAACAACTTCTGCACATACTGTATCGTGCCATATGTTAGAGGCCGCGAGCGCAGCCGCGAGCCGGAGGATATCATGGCGGAGATCAGATGCCTTGTAAAGTCCGGCACAACGGAGATATCGCTTTTGGGGCAGAATGTGAATTCCTACGGCAAGGATCTGGGGCTCGACATTGACTTTGCAGATCTTCTGAGGATGGTAAATGACATTGAGGGAGTGCGGCGCATCCGGTTCATGACCTCGCATCCGAAGGATCTTTCGGATAAGCTGATCTATACGATCCGCGACTGCGACAAGGTGTGCAAGCAGCTTCATCTGCCCTTGCAGTCGGGCTCAAACAAGATATTAAAGCAGATGAACCGTCATTACACGCGTGAGCAGTATCTTGAAAAGATCGAAAAGATCAAGCGCGAGATACCGGGAATAACGCTTACAACGGATATCATAGTAGGATTTCCCACAGAAACGACTGAGGATTTCTATGAAACTCTGGACATACTTAAAGCAGTGAGATATGACAGCATATTCTCATTTATATACTCGCGAAGAGTCGGTACTCCGGCAGCGAAGCTTGATTTCGTATTAAAGGATGAGGAGATACACCGTAACTTTGATGAAATGCTGGAGGTGCAGAATCAGATCTGCAAGGAAAAGAATCTCGAATACGAGGGGCGGGTCGAGACCGTTCTCGTTGACGGGGTGAGCAAAACAGATAAGAACCTCATGACCGGACGCACAGACGGCGGAAAGATAGTAAATTTCCGCGGCACACCGGACATGCAGGGGAAATATATAGATATTTTAATAACACACGCAAAGCAATGGAGCTTGGAAGGAGAAATAGCAAAATGACTGTAATAGACAAAACAAGAGAGCTTGGAGAGCTTTTAAGAGAATGTGAAGAAATGAAGGCGTATAAGGCTGCGGAGGATCTGCAGAAGGCTGATGAGTTCAGTCAGGAGTGCATGAGGGAATTCAACACGAACCGTCTGCAGCTTGCGCGCGAGATGCAGAGCGGAAAGCTCTCACGCGAGGAAGCGGTAGCTAAGAACAACGAGGCATATGAGGCGCTTATTGAAAAGGCTCCGCTCATAAAGGACTATGTTGCAAAGAAGGCTGCCTTTGATAACCTTGTGCAGCAGGTGAACCAGATAATCAATTTCTATATCACAGGCTCAACGGGCAGCTGCTCAGGCTCATGCAGCACCTGTGGCGGCGGCTGCGGTTGATCTGCAAAAGAGGAATAACGACCGAAAGGGGGAAGTCCGGTGGCGGGAAAGCTGTCGCCAATGATGGCGCACTATATACAGGTAAAAGAGGAATATTCGGATTGCATCGTATTCTACCGTCTGGGTGACTTTTACGAGATGTTTTTTGAGGACGCGGTCACTGTGTCCCGCGAGCTGGAGCTTACTCTCACAGGCCGCGACTGCGGCATGGAGGAGCGCGCGCCGATGTGCGGTGTGCCGTTCCACAGCGCGGACACATATATCTCAAGGCTCATAGCTGCCGGGTACAAGGTGGCGATCTGTGAGCAGACCGAGGACCCGAAGCAGGCAAAGGGGATGGTCGCGCGCGAGGTCATAAGGGTGATAACACCGGGTACCGTTACCGAGGAGGCTATCTTAGAGGACGGCGCAAATAATTATCTTGCTGTTTTGTATGTTGAGAATAACCGTGTCGGGCTTGCAGCTGCTGACGCGTCAACGGGCGAGCTGTTTGCGACCGAGCTTGCAGTCGGAAGACAGGTGCTTGACGAGCTTGCCGGCTATTCTCCCAAGGAGATAATCGTAAACGATGCGTTCCCCGATGACATCAAAGCTCTTTTGGAAAACAATATAAGTGTCAAGGTCGAGTGTCGTGATGAGATATTCACCGACGACTTTGACGACAGGATCGAGCATCAGTTCGGGAAGTCGCTTGCCGATCTGAAGCTTGCCGCAAAGCCCGCCGCGGCGCGGGCTGTTTGTGCTGCGCTCAATTATATAGAGTACGCGCAGAAATCTGCGATAGATTATCTTAACCGTATCTCAGTCTATGAATGCGAGAGCTACATGGAGCTCGATTTTGCAACGAGGCGGAATCTGGAGATAACCGAGACCATGCGCGATAAGGCAAAGCGCGGCTCGCTTTTCTGGGTACTGGATAAAACAAAGACCGCTATGGGCAGGCGCAGGCTCAAAAGCTGGATAGAGCGTCCGCTTCTGAATCCGCTTGCGATAAATAAGCGGCTGCTTTCGGTGCAGGAGCTTGTAAACGACGCTATGCTGCGTGATGATCTCATAGAGATACTTTCAAAGACCTATGATATTTCAAGGATAATAAGCCGTATCGCACTGAGGACGGTAACGCCGAAGGATATGGTATCCTTAAAGCAAACGCTTTTGCAGCTTCCGTCACTTGAATATAAGCTTTCGGATATGCGCTCGCCGATGTTTGCGGGAATGTATAAGGGCTTTGACATCATGAGCGATGTGGCGCAGCTTATCGACCGCGCGATAGATGAGGAAAAGGCTACGGCGATAGTGCGCGACGGCGGCATGATAAAGGAAGGCTATAATGCCGAGGCGGACACCTTACGCAGCGCGAAGGCGAACGGCAAGCAGTGGCTACAGGAGGTAGAGGACGAGGAGCGCGAAAGAACGGGGATACCAAAGCTCCGTACCGGCTATAACCGCGTTTTCGGCTATTACATAGAGGTAACTAATTCATATAAGGACAAGGTGCCGGAGGACTATATCAGAAAGCAGACGCTGACGAACGCTGAGCGGTATATCACGCCAAAGCTGAAGGAGATAGAGAACACCATCCTCGGTGCGTCCGAGCGGCTTACGGCGCTGGAGATAGAGCTGTTCAACGAGCTGCGGGATATCCTCGCAAACGAGCTTGAACGCATGAAGAAGGCGGCGAAGATAATCGCTGTTACGGATGCCTTATGCTCGCTCGCGGCGGTAGCGGCAAAGAACGGCTATTGTATGCCGGAGGTGTCCGATGATGAT
>CAMNAT010000123.1 GCA_946531785.1 uncultured Oscillospiraceae bacterium | reverse complement strand
CTCCGGCTCATCCCCTGCAGCCTGTCCGCTCTCAGCCTCCTCCGGCTGCGCTGCGGCAGACTCATCCTCCGTGTCCTCTATCTTGAGCTGCTCGCCCTCAGATTCCAGCTCCGGCAGGGTCTTTGCAAAGTTTATCTTCGGCAGATCCTGCGGCGAGCTTAATCCGAAGCAGCGCAGGAAGGTATCCGTTGTGCGGTAAAGCACGGGTCTGCCGGGCGCGTCGAGCCGCCCTGCTTCCTCGATCAGTCCGCGCTCATACAGTCTGTTTACGCATCCGTCTGAGTTCACGCCGCGCACACGCTCGACCATGCCGCGCGTTGCCGGCTGCTTGTACGCGATTATCGCAAGCGCCTCCATAGCCGCATTCGACAGCGGCTGGTTGCGCTGCTCACCCAGGATCTCGCGGATATATGTATAGTATTCCGGCCTGGAGCAAATTTGATACCCCTCGGATATGTCGATTATATTGAAGCCGCGGCTGTCACGGTCATATTCCTCTTTTAGCTCCGCCACCGCCTGCTCTATCTCGTCAACGGTCCTGTCTAGCACCACCGCAAGCTTCGCCGCCTTTACCGGCTCGCCTGCGGCAAATAATATGCCCTCAATGGCATATCCTATCTTGTTCATCTATCTCACTCTTTCGCATTATCTGATATTATGAATTCCTGCTTCTTCTCATCGTAGTCGGCGCGGATACGGTTGAGCTTGATCATCTCCAGCACCGCAAGAAAGGTCGCTATCAGCTCCGGTCTTGAATCCGTTTCAAGGAACAGGCTGCTGAACCGCACGCGCTTTTTCCGGTGCAGGATGCTTCTGACCTTGTCGCTCATCGCGGTCACCGACACCTTTTCGCGCCCGACTATCTGCGCGAACGCGCGCTTTTCCGGCTTCGCCTTGCGGATGCGTCGTTGATATATGCTGTTGAACGCGTCCGTAAGCTCCGCGATCTCGTGATGACGGCTATATTCCGGCACAGGGAACTTGATGTTCTCCTCCTCACGGAAGATCATGTACCGGCTGGAGAACTCGGTCTTACGCATCTCATGCGAGGCCTCCTTGAACTTGGTGTATTCATAGAGCCGCCTTGCAAGCTCCTCGCGCGGGTCCTCCTCGTCCTCTTCCTCATCACGCGGAAGAAGCATCTTCGATTTTATGTATAAAAGCTGCGACGCGAGCACGATGAACTCGCTCGTGTCATCAAGCCTTGATTTTTCTATTCCCTCTATCGCTTCAAGGTACTGATCGGTTATCTCGACTATGGGTATGTCCCATATGCTCACCTTGTTCTTTTTGATGAGCGCAAGCAGAAGATCGAGCGGTCCCTCGAAGCTTTCAAGCGTATATTTGATCTCCTCCATCACAGCACCGCTTGTACTATAAGATTACATAAACCGATTATCTGGTTCATGATAAAGCCCACACCCGCGCCTATGAATCTTCCGAAAAAGCCCGAGAGTGAAAGCACTATTATCAATATAAAGCTGTATCTTTCATACTTCTGCACCCAGAAATACGCGTTGGTCGGCAATATGATCGACAGCACGCGCGAGCCGTCAAGCGGCGGGATCGGGATGATGTTGAAAACCATGAACGACAGGTTCACAAGCGCCAGAAGCTGAAGGAAGTAGCCGATTTCGTCGCATACGACCTCAGGTATCACGCGCGTTTTATATGTTATGATGAACACCAGTGTGTACAGGAGCATCGAAACAATGGCTATCAGCAGGTTCATCAAAGGTCCTGCCGCAGCTGTGAGCGCCATACCGAGCTTAGGGTTTTTATAATAGCGCGCGTTTATCTGCACCGGCTTTGCCCATCCGAATCGGGTCACGAGCATAAGTATCGCGCCGACAGGGTCAAGATGCGCCAACGGGTTGAGCGAGAGCCGTCCCGTCATGCGCGGCGTGGGATCGCCGAGCTTTGTCGATACCCATGCGTGCGCAAACTCATGGAAGGTGAGCGCGATGAGCACGATAGGTATCATCATTATCCATTCTTTTATTGCTTCAACTGAAAACATATTCCCCTCCGAAATAACTAAACTTATCTACTCTATATTATACCTTCTTTTTCTCATTTTGTAAAGAGTTTTTTATGCTTCGGAGCGATCCGGAAAAAATTTTTAAAAAAACTTAAAAAAATGCTTGACAAATGCAAAAATGTGTGGTAGAATATTATTCGTTGTTGAGGACAACAGCAAAATGCGTGATTAGCTCAGTTGGTAGAGCACCTGACTCTTAATCAGGGTGTCCAGGGTTCGAACCCCTGATCGCGTACCAAGAAGAAATGGCTTGAACATATCGTTCAAGCCATTTTTGTTATGCTTTAATTAGCTTGAAAGATGTAAATATTCGGTAGTGTGTCACAATAACCGCCCCCATGACACCTAAGCCGATGTCGAGAATTGACTTGACCGTTGCGGTAATTTATGATACAATATTCTTTGGAAAGGTGATGTGTACAACACATTCAGGACGGTTAGCCACTCCGCACACGACTATACATAGTCAATCATGTGTGCAGCTCCTATTGGAGTCAGGGAGGTGGTGCAAATGAAGAAGTTCATTTGTAAGGCTTTAGGAATATTGCTTTACATTGTGATCCTCTTGATAGCCCTTGCTATAAAAGCAAAGTAACTGTCCCAAATTGACCGAACAGGACAGTTACTTTTTTAACTAATCTTTCGGCTAATCGTGCTGTTTAAACACATTGCCTTTCTCTTTGTGTCTTTATTATATCATATGCATCTGCGGATGTCAAGCAGGTTTTAAATGTTATCGACAATGTTGATTTTTCCGGTCAGTGTGTCAGAGGGATGGGGCTCTCGTCCTGTTTGTTTAGCCCGACCAGACAACAGAACCGTCCCTCCGTCTGAATTTTAAGTGTGGTGGGCAGGAGGAGTCAAAGGTGCGATATATAAATCATAATCAACTGATACTTAAATCCGCATATTCAACTCTTACACAAAAAACTATAACTACATCTCTCATATGCATTTGCCACAGCTATATGCTGTCCATTGCGTCCTCCTTTCGGGCATGAAAAAAGCGCACCATTGTAATGCGCCTTTATCCATACCATCCATTTAATGCAGTATCCTAAATGGATTCATTATATTTATTGAAATAATACAGCCCCCAGTCTTGATCATTTGCGTAGTAGTCGTAGAACCTACCATTAGTTCCATTCACAGCAACAGGATAAACATACGCACAGCTGGCACTGCCATCAGGCATAAACATACTTAATATACCTCTTAATGATGCCTGACCCTGTTTGATATAGCGTTTATTTCCTACTATCTTTGCATAGGCACTATACACGTTGCCTGTTAATGCGCTCCAATAATGAGGAAAAGTATCACCATACAGTCTGCTCTTTCCAAACCAATATCCGTCCCAGTGACGTATTGCCACCTCGTATAAATGATAGTCAGGCTGCAGACCGTTGAATAACCCAAGCACATCAAGCTGTTTTTGCGCCGCCGATAAATATTTCTTATCGCCTGTCAAAGAGTACACCTTGATCAGAATATCAGCCGCAGGCGCAACTATGCTCTGCTCATAGTTTACTTCAGAGGTCGGATAATTTGTGCCTGTCTTTTCAATATAGTCAGCATGGCGAATAAACCAAGCAGTAAGTATGTTTGTTTCGGCTGTCATATGCTCGGCTTCCATACATTTAATTATTTCATTCACAGGCAATTCTATCGCATAAAACTTTTCTCCACCGTTTTCGTAGTAATTTAATAGTATTTTATATGCTGTATCAAGGTCGCTTTTTTTGTTATATAGTTTGTATATCTCCGTAAAAAATAGTGCAAACCACGGCGCATTATATAATCTCTTATAGCTGTTATTACGATTATAGTCATTATATACCTCACCTGTATCCTCGTTCACAAGCTCACGCTTAACATATGCGATATATTTTTCAAGCGACTTTTGAATAATGCTATCATGGTTCTTTTGAAGATAGGACGCAAGCAATATCCCCATTCCTACACGTTCTCTACCGCCGTTATAGTCGTATTGCGGTGAATAAAACAGTGATTTTTCTTCATTATCGTAAATCAAATATGCTCCGTCAAGCGCACTATTGCTCCTTTTATATTGCTGCTTTTCAGCAATAAATTGACAGCGAGCTTTGAGAATGTCATCAAATTTTGGCAGAGCGAGCAATCGCAAATATGTATGTACACCATCTACGCATACCTGATAATTCTGCTCGCCTAACACTTTCGTCTCAGCAGTAAATTTAATCAAATTGTCGGATAATTGAAACGGCAGCTCTTCGTTGTTAAGTGTGATTTTTATATCCTTTTCATATATTTCAAAGCCTGCATCAATAGTAACTGTTGACTGCTCATTTTTAAACAATATATATTTATCTGCTGTTATATTCAAAAATTTATTGCAGTATTGTTTTGCCTTATCATAAAAATCATCCTTCCCGTTATGCGGAAATAGCGTCCATGAAATAACATAGCTTTCTTTTGGCGCAAGCGAAAAGGGCGAAGGATGAAGAATGAAATTGCCCCTGTCATTGCTTGCTTTTTCTAAATCCCGCTCCACGCTGTAGCCGCCGAGTGAACCTTCATTTAATACAAGTCCGAGGTGAGGAGCTTCGCCACCCATTCGGAGTGCCATAACATATGATATTTCTCCTCCGCACCATATATGAGTATGGCATTTGTGTTTCATACATTCTGACGCATTGGTGTATTCATCATTGAATGGGGTGTATATGCCAATGTCTGCAATACGAGTGAATATGTCCGTATCACTATTATTTGTAAAAATATACTCTTCATGCAGTATATCGCCGTTTTGTTTTCTTTTAACCTCTATATCAATTGGAAGGCTGCATTTTACCGTCCCCCATTCAATTGCCCCCTTTATCCAATTCATTTCGTATTTGTCATCTGATAATATAAGCTCTTTCATAAATGATATCCTCCCGATATTGTTTTTATCGTTTAATAGCTTTGATTTGTATAAATCATGTCTGTGAACTGTCATTTCTGATATATGCAGTATAACATACTAAGCTAATAAATTCAATCCACAAATCACACAATTTTTTTCAATCCCAGCTTATCATAGTGCCAGCCGTCAACGAGCCTATGGTCGGTGCTTTCGATAACATACCGCACACTATAATAATAACGAAAAGTCAATTAAACCTTTAGGCTTTTAACATATTATTTAATAAGTTACAAAAACAAATACAACTTTAACAAAAACAAAAAAATAGTGAGGGTCCGCGAAGCGACCCCCACCACACTTAATTAGATTTATTTAATTAAAGGATATATCAACCCTCTACAAAAGAAAGCAAAGCATCAGTATCCTGCAATGCTACTATGGCAAAAAAAGGCTTGACCACCAAGCACATAAATTCTATAATAATACTAGCGGTATATACCGCCAGAGCAATAGCTCCGGGTAAGAATGAGCGGTAGCGGCTGACTTTTACGGGCATCTTATCAATCCCGCTGCCCACAAACACGCACCGCATGTCGGTGCTTCATTGTACATACAATCTTTCAGATTTTCTTTTCTGTCTTCGCATCCGAGGCATATTGTACAGCACGGAAACTCAAAATCTTTAACCCTTTTTCTGAAATTTATATATTCTTCGCTGTTATATATTTCCCTAAAGTCGTTATAATTTATATTGCCGAATGAGTAGGCATAACTCTTTCTTCTTTCGGTATATAAATATGTATAGGAATTATGCAATAACTGCATACAAGGAAAAACACCTCCGTCATGCCGGATAAAGCAAACATTATCCTCAATAAACGGGCAGCAGTCATATTTTTTGTTATGTATCCCGTTTTTGTAAAACCTGCGCATCTTGCCTACGCGATAGGGCAAATTATAAACCGACTCGCTCTCAGGCATCGCTTCAGAGGGAATAACATGGCTTAAATTGATCAAATCAACATTATACTTGTCAGCGAACTCATTTATCTTGTCAAGTTCAGAAAGATTTTCCTTCATCATAACAAAAGTAATGCCCAGTTTTGTATTTTTACGTATGCAGTTAAATTCCTCGATATTTGAAACTATTTTATCAAACAAGCTTCCTCTGCGTACCTTTTCATATTTTTCTTTTGAAAAGGCGTCCATAGATATCCATACCGTGTCAATTCCGCTTTCTGTAAGCTTTTCGGAGGCATCGGCGTCCAAACGCGTTGCATTTGTTATAAGCTCTGTTTTCATGCCGTTTCTTTTTGCCAAAGAAACCATTTCATATATACCGCTGTATAAAAGCGGTTCGCCCATCCCACCGAAAAAGACCTCGTCCGCCACGCGGGATGTGAGCAGTTTTTTTAAATTTTCAGCCGTTTCCTGCCCCATAACCGAGTATTTTTCGTCAAACCAATTATTGTGGAAACACATACTGCAGTTCAAATTACATAATGAAGTCAATTCTAAATACAGTTTATGACACAAAACGCTCATTTCATTACCTTTCAAGCCGGAATATTCCATTGGAAAACCTGTCGTTTAATTCATATCGAATTCTTTTATATACCACACATCGCAGCCGAAATGCGGTGTTTTTATAAGCGGCTCACTAAGACGCACAAAGCCGTATTTTTCATAGAACCGCTGCGCGGCGGTCATGTTTTCAAGAGTTTCAAGATAGCAGCTTTTATAATACCTCGCCG
>CAMNAT010000122.1 GCA_946531785.1 uncultured Oscillospiraceae bacterium | reverse complement strand
TAAGAGGGTAAAAACGTAATGGATGTCGCTGTATATGTCATGATTTTATGACTTGTTGGGGAGGAAAAATAATGAGTAAAAATAACTATAATATTCGTTTAGAGGAAAAAGAAGACTACAGAGAAGTAGAAAACCTCATAAGAGAAAGCTTCTGGAATGTTTACCGTCCGGGCTGCAGTGAGCATTATGTGATACATATGCTTCGGGACGATCCGGCATTTGTAAAGCAGCTTGATTTTGTGATGGAGCAAAATGGCAAGCTTATCGGACAGAATATGTTTATGAAAACGGTAATTAATGCCGATGACGGCAGGGATATACCTGTTCTGACAATGGGACCGATCTGCATCACGCCCGAGTTAAAACGAAAGGGATATGGAAAAAAGCTTCTTGACTATTCTTTGGAAAAAGCTGCGGCTCTCGGCTTCGGTGCTGTATTATTTGAAGGTAACATCGACTTTTACGGTAAATGCGGGTTTGATTATTCAAGCAGGTTCGGTATCAGATACCATGATCTGCCTGAGGATGCCGATTCTTCATTCTTCCTGTGTAAAGAACTGATCACAGGATACCTTGAAGGTGTTACTGGAGTTTATCAGACGCCGCAAGGCTATTATGTAGATGATGCCGATGTTGAGGAATTTGATAAAGGGTTCCCGCATAAGGAAAAGCTCAAGCTTCCGGGGCAGATATTTTGATACATTTTGTGAACAAAATATATTTAATAAGTGAAAACAACAAAACGGCATAGAAAACCTGTGCCGTTTTGTCATATTCAGTTAGTTGGATCAAATTCTTATGCTTTTGAAGCTTTTCCTCTTATCCGGTTATAGACCGTATTCATCGTCAGACCCTGGATAACTGTCGTGAAGAATACGACAGCATAGGTGCAGCCGAGAATAACATGGTAGACATCCTCGGGCAGCATCGTCTTTGTGCTCATTGCAAGAGCAACGGATAAGCCGCCTCTCAGACCGCCCCAGGTCAGGAGAGCAACAAATCCGGACTTGCTGAAGCCATCGGGTATCTCTCCCATGATGAGCGAGGAAAGTGAAAGGCTGCCTGCGCGGGCGATCAGGTTTGCAATGATCGCTATCGCTGAGAGCAGGAGCACTGACTCCATTCTCAGTATGGTTATAAAGGTTAAGCCTAAGATCACATAAAGCAGAGAGTTCAGGAAAACATCAAGAGTTTCCCAGAACGAGTCAAACAGCTCTGCATGCTCAGGCTCCTCCGATCCGCCGAATTTGGAACGGAACTCAGAGAACAGTATACCGCAGATGACAGATGCGATCGCGCCTGAGAATCCCATAGCCTCACAAAACGCATATGCAAGGGAGACTGTCAGCAGGCTGATAAATATTTTTAGCTGCGGATGCTTTGAGTGACGGAACATCATAAAGCACAGTACCGATACTACAATGGCAACAACGAGTGCTCCGAGTATCTCTCTGAGCATGACAGCAAGAAAGCCTTCGCTTGCGGCACCGTTTGCAGCCGATACCATCCCTGAGAAGCATACGAACAGCGCTACGCCGATACCGTCATTAAACAGTGATTCGCCCTGGATAAGAAACGAGGTCTTCTCAGGCAATCCGAATTTGCTTAATATTCCTGTTGCCGCGATCGGATCTGTGGGGGCTATGATGCTGCCGAACATCAGACAGACAGGCAACGGCATCGTATGTCCGAGAAGGAGTCCGGCGCCATAGATAAGCAATGCGTAAAATATAGCTCCGAGCAGGGTGCAGACAACCGCGAGTACGGTTATCTGCCTTGCCTGCGATTTGAAATCCGTCAGCTTCATATGACAGGAGCCGGCAAACAGCATAAAACATAGAACACCGTGCATCAGAAATTCCTTGACATTCAGCGTCTCTACTTCCTTAATGATGTTTTCAACGCTTATGTCGCTTGACAAATGTGTCACGACCATAATGCCTATACCTATGACGACTGAAAACAGCATAAGTGCTATTTCGTATGTCAGCTTAGTGACCTTTTCGTTAAAGAAGCCTATAATACAGACGATAGCTATTATTCCTACAAAAAGATATAACGCTTCCATATTCTATTAAACCTCCATGATCATTTTATCGCTGTGAGCTTATTGAATAAGATCACTAACTCTCTGGATAATAACATCCAAGGGCTGGCGATTTGAAAGCTGTCTCTTCTTTTCGCCTGCAAGCTTGACTGAGTCGGTGATTATCGCATCGGCTTCACTTGTCATGAAATACTCGATGTCGTCATCATCGTTAACTGTCCATACCATGATCTTTTTGCCCTTCTGATGCACAGCAGCAATGGTATCATCAGTTGATATTTCTTCCTCAAGAGCCAGATAGTCAAATGGAGTTTCCTCGATCTGACCAAGGGAGATGAATGCAAGATAGCCTGTCAGCATTTCCGGATACTTCTGCTCGATATACTCTAATATATCATATTTCAGCGAGATAAGCACCGCCTGCTTCTCCATGCCCATTTCCTTTATGGTTCTTACAGCGTCATCAGCCATCTGGTTATCTGCTGTATCGCCCTTAAGCTCAACAAAAAGTGTAACCTTGTCGCGCGATGCCTCGAGCATTTCTTCAAGTGTCGGAACAGGCTCACCATCAACGCGCAACTCCTTGATCTCGGCAAGCGTCATTTCTGTTGATGTCTTGCTTACGCCTGCGACACGCTCGAAGTCGGGATCATGATTGACCACATAGTATCCGTCTGCTGTGCGTTGTATATCGATCTCGCTGCCTGTCGCGCCGAGCTCATAAGCGACCTCGATGCCTTTAACGGTATTTTCAGGGGCTTCAATGCCTCCTGCGCGATGCGCAATGATCTCCGTATCGACCGAAGCGTGGAATACCTCGTTAAAGGAGTATGTACCGCCTATTGAGAATACAACACATCCGATAAATACTAAAATTGCAACGGTAATAATGACCGGATGGCGTTTCTTTTCCTGCTTCTGATAGCTCCACTGATCGTCCGTGCGATACTTTTTATAGAGCGTTGTCAGCTTGATCAGTACGAATGATACAGAAAGCATCATTGCGAACAGTAAAATTACTACTACGATAGATGCAAAAAGCACATCACAGAACAGCAATGTTTTATCTCCCATAGGGATAATGTTTGCGATCAGTAAGAGAATTACAGGGATAAGCACCAACAGCAATGTTACAAGAACTCCAAGCACATTGAAAATGATGATCTCCCGGATGAAGTTCTTCCAGTTAGCCTTCATCAGCTTGCGTGACTGCACGCCCGATTCCTCCATAGTCATATCGTCTAAGAGTGCGCCGTGAAGGATAAAGCAGTAGATGATCGCGATTATTGCAAGAACGATCATCAGTATGATATATCCTGTCCTGAATACCGGGTTCGCGTTTATAACTGACATGATGAAGCGCGGAATGTAAAATGACTCAGTCGGTGATATGGAAAAACCGAGACCGAGCAGCGGCGAAATGAATACCGCATATATAATGACCACTATTCCGCGAAGGCTCGCATATTTTTTCAATGCGATAAATCCGTCCCTGATGCACGCCCATACAGACGGGGACTCTCCGTCAAGTGTTTTATTACAGTAGATCAGGAGAGCGTTCAGCTCAACTGCGATGTAGGAGAGCACCATCACCAGGATGAGTATGATCATTGCATAACCGTGCAAGCTGGTGAACAAAAACGACATATCGCCGCTTGTGACCGCCGCTTTGCCAGATATGCCCAGCATCAGGCTGAACAGGGCGGAGAGCGCCCAGGTCAGCGCTGACAGGAATATAAACGAGACGATCTGAAACTTCAACAGCTTAGGTATCGCCTGATAAAACGGCAGGATACGGTTTTTTAGTTTCATGATTACACCTCTTTCTGATGTTTAGGGGCTTGATATTTTGAATCATCAAAGGCGATGATCAAGGTAAACAGGCTTGGAACAAGGATCATGCCTATCTTGAAAAGTGTACCCTTGCCAAAACAGTCACAAAGCTTGATGATATGTATCAACTCGGATAATACGGTGATTATCACAGTGGGGATACCGAATGCGATGACTGCCCATCCCGGTATTAACCTGACAGACTCAAATATTGCCTCAACGATCCATGTGCAGACCTCCAGAATAAACCAGATATGACTCATACCAACGATATGGTGGGAGACATAGATGTTGTATATGGGGATCAGCGCTTTCCAGCCTTTTTCTCCGGCTTTGGTGAGTATTCTCCATTCGGCAGCTATGAACAGCACATAGACCAAGCATATTATGATCCATGTGATGATCACCGGAGAAAAGACCCCAAGTTCGTTTTTCATATGTTAACCTCTGTGTTTGTCTTTTTGTTTAATATATCAAGCCTGTTTTGCTGCTGCACCGGCAATTATCATTGTAATGCCTACTTCGATGAAATAGATGCCGATCATGATACCGATCGTAAGAGCGGATACCAACGGCTGGGAGAATGAAAAGATACCAAGCAGGATACCAAGGATACCGAAGATCAGCTGGAGTACCCACAGACCTGAGCCGGTAGCCTTTGTCACTGTTACTGCGTTGATTATTGAAATGACACCCATAACGATGAACCATATAGCGAATATAACCAGATTTGCGCCGTCAATAAGAAGTGTCAACTGCGGGACGCACATCACGATAATACCAAGCAGAGTGCTCAGAATATCGAATACAAACATCAGTCCGTACTCTTTTTTTGTAACGGCTCTTATGATACCTGTGATACCGTAAACAAGAGCCATTATAGCAATCACATAACCGCTGCTTATAAAGGTTATCAGCGGAGTAGCCATAAATGAAATACCCGATATGATCATCAGAATTCCTAAAATAATAAATAATATTGTCATAATTTTACACCTCATTTTAAAAATTTTTGTTTTGAATAGTTTTTTTGTCTGCCGCGTTCAATCAGACGGCTTGTATATGATTGGATCAGATCAGATCACACACATCACCTCCCTGATGTTGATATTTTTTTGACACCTTTTATTTCGCATCAGGTTTTTCGCCGTGGGTAGATGAGGCTTGGGATCCGTGGTTATCAAACCATTTTCCCGTCAGACTGAATACGATAGGGTATACACCTATTAAAACAAATACCAGAATGGTATAGCGCAGTGTGCGTACAAGGAATGCCGCGGTCGTGGCGGAGCTCATAAAGTCCGCAGTGAAGGGCAGCTTCAACAGGGTATCGAGGACGAAAAATATCGCGATACCTCCCGCAACACGAAGCACTGAGCGCAGCGGACTGCGTGTGTTGTCAAAATTTATATATTTCTGCTCAAGCTCAGTGCCCAGTATAAAGCCGACAAGCATCCCGAAGCCTGAGAAGTAGTCTGTGCTCCTGCAATAGAAAAAGCCGGGGAGAGCTGCGAGCAGCACAAGGATGTTGAACAGGCGCGGGTTATTGAGCTTGCTTTGAAGCCAAGGCACCGCAAAGATCACTACGAGCCCTAAAAGCCATCCGAAAAGCACATCTGTCGGATAATGAACACCGAGACAGAAGCGTGAAATTCCTATAAGCAGCGGCAGCACTATGCCGATAACCGTAAGCACCTTGTTTTTTGTGTATTTTGCGAGCGACCCGTAAACGGCTACAGCGTTGGTGGAATGACCGCTGGGGAAGGAGAATTCCTGAGCGGTTATGTTGTATATGTCAGCATGCTTGTCCACAGGCTTGAGACATTTGATCTCCGGTGTATCAAAATACGGTCTGCGTCGGACGAATATGTTTTTGATCATTGAGTTGAATACGATACCGATCAATACATTCATGCCGACAAAGCGGCCGAAGCGCTTGTCATAGCACCAGTATAAAAAGCCAAGCACAACGATGCAGATCAGCTCCTCGCCGAAGGCGGAGAGGAATGAAGCCAGTGCTGTTCCGAATGCTCCCATATGCGCTTGCAGCCATATGATTAAAGAAACCTCCCAGTCAAAGAAAAAGGTATTGCCGATCTGTTCCATTTACAGCATCTCCTTATTGCCTGTAATAGTAAGTATACACATATTATTATACCGAAAATCATGTAAATTGTCAATCCATGTAACATGATTGTGATAAAACTTTAAATTAAAGGGTGTTAAAAAGCCCGGATCACATAAATATATTGACAAAGTATACATCGTAAAGTATACATCGTGATGTTATACTTTTAGTTAGAAAAAATTATCAATTAATGTGGGGTGTTTATAATGGATACGGTATTATCCGTTATTATACCGACATACAACTGTGAGACATACTTAGACGAGTGTCTCGGCTCTGTATTAGGGCAGCTGCCTGCCGATTACGAACTGATCGTTGTCGATGACGGATCGACAGACGGTACTGTCAGTAAGCTTGCTTCATATAACGGGAAATACAATAATCTACGGTTCGTGTGCTGTGAGCACAAGGGAGCATCCGGAGCGCGGAATACCGGGCTTGAAATGGCGAAGGGGAAACACATCACCTTTGTCGACTGTGATGACTGTATAAGAGACGGTTTTTTTGCGGAGAGTCGAAAGCTGTTAAAAACAGATGCAGATCTGTATATTTTCGGTATCGAGCGGATTTTTATGAACGGAAACAGTGAATTATGGACGGTAAAGGACAAGGTTTATTCCGATATTTCCGCTTTTGCCGACGATTATATCCGAAAAAGAAACCTTATATCTGACGGTTGAGCCCGAAAAAGCGGCGGAGGCATCAAGAGAAAT
>CAMNAT010000121.1 GCA_946531785.1 uncultured Oscillospiraceae bacterium | reverse complement strand
ACAATCACATTCAAGGATGTTGCCGGAGGTCTTACGACAAAGGACGGCGCGGCGCCCAAGGGCTTTAAGATCGCAGGTGACAATAATAATTTCGTTGATGCGGATGTAACGCTTAAAGATAACACAATAATTGTCGATACATCATCTGTTACAGGCACTCCTAAGGTGCGCTACGCGTGGGAGGACTGCCCGGCACTGGGTGCGGATAACAAAACCACGACCTTAAACCTTGTGAACAGCGAGGGTCTGCCTATGGCTCCGTTCAGAACGGATACGGACAGATACCAGTTTAAGGTGGTTTCGGCAACAGAACTTGGCGACCCGGTAAACTTTGCTCCTATGATCCGCAAGGTAACAGCGGATAGCTCCGGTGTTATAACTGTAAATGCAAGAGATTATGATGATGAGATCGCAACGGTTGAGGTATTTGTAGATAACAATTCGATCGGCATGGCAGAGAAGGTAAGTGATGACGAGTACGAGATAACATGGAACTCTGCAACAGAGGGAACACATGAGGTTTATGCGATTGCAACCGATACCTTGGGCACAACCTCAACAAAGCAGCATGAATCGCTCGGAACAAGAACGACTGCTCCTGTAAAGTACAGCATTGTCTTTAAAGCCGGAACAGCCACGCCACCGGCGGAGCCGACAGCAACACCAACGGCAGAGCCGACAGCCACGCCGACGACGGAGCCGACAGCAACACCGACGGCAGAGCCGACAGCCACGCCAACGGCAGAGCCGACAGCTACACCGATGACGGAGCCGACAACGGAGCCTACGCAGGAACCGACGACAAAGCCGTCAGAGGAACCAACACCAACACAAGAGCCGACTGTAGATGAACATATATGGGAGTTTACAGACCGTGAGGGCAATGTAATAGAAAGCTTTGCTGATGCGGACGGAGTGCGTGTCAAGGCAGCAGAGAGCGGAAACATGCTTATCATAGCTGCATATAAAGACGACAGGATGATAAGCTGCACAGTTTCATACAGTGACAGCGCGGAGCTCACAGCTGAGCAAATTGCAGATGCAGATACTGTAAAGTCGTTTTTATTCGACGCAGAAACAACCCTGAAGCCTCTTGCGGATGCTTTAAAAATATTTAGATGATATTAATTACCCTGTGCGGCTGACAAGGCTGCACAGGGTAAAAAAATACACGGTGAGAAAAAGTTTACCCTCTGTAATAATTTGTACAAAAGATATATAATAAAATCAATAAAATATAATTCAGAGAGGAAGGGTTATATGAAAAGATTTATTGCGGCAGCAATCGCCTTTGCACTGACCGTGACAGCTTTTGCGGGCATGACAGTGGCAAGAGCTGAGGAACCGGCATATCCGACGGCAGGAGAAAGCGTAACTGTGGTATCAGATAGTGATAATTTGAAGTCCGCGTTTAGCAATGGAGGCACAATTCAGCTTGGAAGCAATATAGAAGTTGCGGCAAGTGACACTCTGACTGTTTCAAAGGATCTTTACCTTGACATTAACGGACATACTCTGACGTTAAATGCAGATAGAGCAATATCAGTAAAAGCTAATATCACACTTACTGATACTCAGCAGTCAGGCAAGTTACGGCATACAGGTAATGAATGTGTGCTACGATTTGAAGGCGGAAACAAGAATATTAATATTGAAAATGTTAAAATAGAATCGGATTCAACCAATACCAGTTACGGGGTAATGTTTTATGCTGCATCTAATGTAAATCTCAGAATTTTTAATGCTGAAATTGCGGCTGACAAAAATACAAGTAATAGAAATATTGTAATAAGCAGCAACACCAGCGGTAATACATTAACAATGGGCGGAGATGATACATATGTTCATTTTGGCAGCACAAATGGCCCTTATGGCGCGGATGGCAGATGTACAATAACTGTTACAGGCGGTAGATACTCGTTTGATCCATCAGGCTATATTGACACAGTTAATTACTCTGTAACAAGCAGCAATGGTACATGGACAGTTACATCAAACGGAGGCGAAACTCCGGCAACAACCGCCACGCCGGCAGCTACCATAGCACCCGCAACAGCTGCACCGACGGTAACTCCGGCAGCTACCGCAGCGCCTACAGCTGACCCTGCGGCGGTGCCGTACATAACCGCTAAAGATGCGCTGATAGGAGCGGGCAGTAAAGACGTGAAA
The DNA here is from genome assembly GCA_946531785.1 of uncultured Oscillospiraceae bacterium. Classification (GTDB taxonomy): domain Bacteria; phylum Bacillota; class Clostridia; order UBA1381; family UBA1381; genus Ornithomonoglobus. Next base: position 4,568 of record CAMNAT010000121.1, on the reverse strand, counting down.
ACACCGCGCGGAACGCGTTCGGCGGCGGTATCAACGCTTAACGGTGACAGTACCGTTGTTGTTCTATACAACAACAGCGCAAATGACCTTAATGTTTACACAGCTTTTGACCTTGGCACAGAGGTACAAATAGACGATACTATTAAGGTTGATCTTGCTATATCAAAAAACAATATGCCCGGATATGAAAAGGCGGCGCTGTATGTATTAAGTGACGCAAAATATGCGGAGCTTAAAGCATCTGCAAATACGGCAAGCTATTGGGATGACTTTACAACCAAATATGCGGATTATCTTATTCCCGGCTCGGAAAAAACTCTGGCATCAAGCACTTCAACACAATCTGTCGGGGAAATAAGAAATACCACATCAACAGCAGGTCATCTGATACTTTTAACGGGTATAGTCGGCTTGCAATCCGGCAAATCACAGTATTATGTGGGAAATATAAGCGTAAAAGTAAACGGCGAGTGGGTAACCCCGTCTATCTCTGCTCCGGAGATATCAACACCTGTACCCACATCTGCACCGGTAGTAACGACTGATCTCGGACTTGATAATGTATTTACATCAAACATGATATTCCAGCGCAATAAACCGATAAAGGTGTCGGGAACAGGTAAAAACGGAGATACTGTTGAGGTTCTGTTTAAAGACGAAAGCGCAAGAACGGTCATAAAGGGCGGAAGATGGGAAGTGCAGCTCCCGCCGATGGATGTTGTCAGATCTGCCGATATGACTATTGCCGAACTAAACGGCGGCAAAGCAACGGATACTATCACACTTACAAACGTTGCCGTGGGCGACGTGATAGTTATGAGCGGACAGTCGAATATGTTCAGAACAGTATCAGGCTTCAGGCTTGAATCAGAAGCGGACAAGGACTATCCGGATATAAGACTTTTCAGCGCAAACCAAACGGAGAACGGCTGGCAGCCGGCAACGATCGACAATGCAAAGGCATTCTCGGCAACAGGCTTCCTTACGGGTAAGCGTATATATAACAGCGCAAACGGCGAGATACCCATAGGTCTTATCCGTGCCGCATACGATGGCTCAAACACAATAGCATGGGTGAATAATTCGGCATTTGCTGACGATCCGGATCTGTATTCGATATACAGCAGTGCAAGCTCAAGATCGACATGGCACAATCAGTATTTAAAGCCGGTGCAAAAGCTTAATGTGGGTGCTGTTATGTGGTATCAGGGCGAGGGCAACACATGGTACATAAACAACAGCTATGAGAAGGAAATGACAATGCTTATCGAAAGCTGGCGTGAGGAATGGAACGATCCCGCGCTTCCGTTTGCTATAGTACAGCTTCCGACTGCTGATTTCAGCGTTGTATACAGCAACAGAAAGGAAGGTCCGGGTGTGGGTGCAGGCGTAAGAGACGGTCAGTGGCAGGTATCGCAGAAGATGGATAATGTAACAACTATCATTACGATAGATACTGGACGCGCAAACGAGATCCACCCCAACGATAAGCAGAAGATCGCGGACAGAGGCGCAAAGGTCTTGGAGCATTACCTCTTTGGCAGCAACGAAATATATCAGTCACCATCGTATGAAAGCATGACTATAGGCGCAGACGGAAGGGCAGTGATAAAATTTAAGGATCTGGATGCATCCGATAAGCTTATCTCAAAGGACGGAGCGGCGCTCAGAGGCTTTACCGCGGCTGACGGCAACGGAGCATTTAATGATGTTTCGGCGGAGATAGGCGCAGACGGAAGAACAGTTATCGTGAATACAAAGGGACTTGCAGATCCGCAGATAAGATATGCGTGGAGCGACGCGCCTGCAGTCGATGACAGTGCTCAGAAGTGGTCAAATATAAATCTTCTCACTGAAAGCGGCTTTACGGTCGCACCGTTCAGAACAGATACAGGCAAGTATGCGATCTACTTTACCGATGACACCGGAAAAATAGTGCTGAACGGAACATCAATGCATGATCAGCCTGAGAACACCACTGCGTATATATGCAACTATGTTCCGTGGGTAAGGGATATAGAAGCTACTGATACACCATCGGGCGGAACGGCGGAGATCACGATAAAAGCGGAGGATGTGGACGGAACGGTAGAAACGGTCGAGGTGTTTGTTGATGATGAAAGCCGCGGCTATGCAGTAAAATCCGGAGACATGTGGGTAATAAACGTAGCGGGACTTTCGGATGGTCTGCACTCGGTTTATGCTGTTGCAACCGATAACGACAATGCAAAATCGAACAAGCAGGACGGCAGCATGGGCAGTACAACGGAAAGGAACTGGCAAAAGAGAAAGGCATTCCTTGTCGGAGCCGATGCGAACCACATAGAGACTGCCGGCACAGGATACTCAGTAAGCTCGGCGTCTCCTGTTGAAATACCTGTCGGCGGAGCTGCAAACAACGGCTTGATCTCACTTGAAGCAAGTGTCTATGCAGAAAACAGCGGCACAGTAAGCTTTGACGCGGTAACAAGCAGCGGTACGGCAAGCTTACTCTCGTTTAATACTGCCAATAACAGACTTTCCGTAGGTGCGGCAGGCTATTATGTTCTTTCAAATATTGCATCAAACGCATGGCACAGGGTAAAGCTTGAGCTTGATGTTTACAGCGGTACATTCAGCCTGTGGGTAGACGGCGTTAAGCAGTATAATAACCAGACATGGATCAGCCGGGATAAATTTACCGGCAATGGTTTAACTCAGCAAAGTACGGCATATCAGATCCTTAAACAGGGCATAAGCACACTGAAAATAACGAGCACGAGCGGAGCGACTGCGTATGTGGATGACCTTAGACTTGCGCTTCCGACAAATAACGAGGCGGTCACATTCACCGAAACAGGCGAAAGCAGCTTTGACGGGTTTGATGATGATCCATATACAGCACATCTGTATAACGTGTCCATAAATGCGGGCGGCACATATAAGATTGGCGCTTCAGCAGGAGAGGAAACAAAATATCTTGAAACCCCCATAACGGGAGTAGGAACATCCATAATCTTTGGTGTTCTCGCAAAAACCGCCGTTATGGTAACACCGGTTTATGAGATCAATTGATTAAAGGAGGAGATTGAAATGAAAAAACTATATGGAGATCCTGAGATCAATATCAGTTATTTTAACGGTGAGCGTATCTGCGCTGCCGAAGGTGATCCCGTTCTGACATCCGGTATAGCACATAGCAACTATCAGGATGCAAACAACTGGGTGAGACGCCATCTTGAAGAAAACGGCACAGCTGTAGCTAACATAATATCATTTACCTTTTGAAAGTATACCCGCGCAGTGCAATACTGTGCGGGTATTTGTTAATAAAACACACGGTCATAAAAAGTTTATCCACTGTAAAATTCAAAATAAAGGGTATATAATGATTATAAATATGGAGAATAATATCTGTTTCAGGATTTAAAGGAGGCGCGAGATGAAAAAATATATTTCAATGTTCACAGCGATCGCCATGTCCTTCGGGGCAGTGTCGTTTCAGCTGGTTCATGCCGAGACCGGCGTGATAACTACCGAAGCGGAGCTTGTGGCGGCGGTAACAAGCGGTGGAGTGTACAAGGTAGCAGACGATGTTGAAACACTCGATTGCAGCGAGAAGCAGCTTCAGGTAAGAAAAGGCATAGAGCTTGATCTTAACGGTGCGAATATAATAATAGATAACGACGGCTTCAATCTGCAGAATTTCGAGCTGACCGTAGCTATTAAGAACGGCAGTATCACAGCCAGGGAGTCCGGCAGTACATACGCTGTGAAGGCTATGGCAAAAACACCCTCGGTCATTGATCTTGAAAATGTGACCATCAGCGGCGCAAAGAACGGTATAGCGACCGCGAACTCATATTCGACTGTAAATATCAAGGGCGGCAGCGTGAGCGGCATAACTGCAGGTATAGCCGGGACAATGGGCTATTACACGATCGAGGATTCCGAGGTGAGTGGGATAACGCTTGCTAACGAGTCTACACTAAAGGTTACCGGCGGAAGGGTGAACGGCATCGGTAACGGTATAACAGCCAACAATGCAGCGTCCGCTGAAATATCAGGAACAGAGATAACGGGCAATACCAACAATTTCGGTATCTATTGGGCGGCATTCGGCGCGCTTTCGCTGACAAATGCAAAGATCACACTTGACGCGAACGGCAAGGGCGTTATCCATACAAATAACTCGACTGCGGCAATAACAGTCAAGAACTGCGAGCTTACGAATACATGCTCTACCGCGAATAAAGCATATCTCTTTACGAGTAACAGCGGCGACGCGGCTGTGATCACGGTTGACGGCGGAAAATATACAGGCGTGAACGCCATTAATGCAGCCGCGAAAACATCGCTTACAATAAACAGCGGACTTTTCAGCGCGGACCCGTCAAAGTATGCAGCGGAGGGCAAGGCGGCATATAAAAATGCCGACGGTTGGTATGAGATAGTTGAAGCGGGCGATATGCCCACTCCTGCGCCCACACCCGATCCGGACGCAACTCCCGATCCGAATGCTACTCCTGCGCCGACACCGACACCAACACAGACACCAACGCAGGCTCCTGCTCCGGCACAGGCACAGA
>CAMNAT010000120.1 GCA_946531785.1 uncultured Oscillospiraceae bacterium | reverse complement strand
TTTGCCGCTGACTATCATATGGCACATTGTGAGGACGAGTTCGCATTGCCGGAGCTGAACGGCAAGCGCGTCGCTATCGTAGGATCGGGTCCGTCCGGACTTACTGCGGCGGGCGATCTCGCAAAGCGCGGCTATGATGTGACGGTGTACGAGGCATTCCATACTGCCGGCGGCGTGCTTATGTACGGTATTCCGGAGTTCAGACTCCCGAAGGATATCGTGCAGAAGGAGATCGAGAACCTCAAAAAGATGGGCGTAAAGATCGAAACGAATGTAATCATCGGCAGAACTCTCACCGTTGACGAGCTGTTCAACGATATGGGCTATGACGCGGTATATATCGGCTCGGGCGCGGGACTTCCGCGGTTCATGGGCATCGAGGGCGAGAGCCTCAACGGCGTATATTCCGCAAACGAGTTCTTAACCAGAATAAACCTCATGAAGGGCTATAAGTTCCCGGATTATGATACGCCTGTATTCGTAGGCAAAAATGTTGCAGTCCTCGGCGGCGGCAATGTTGCAATGGACGCGGCAAGGAGCGCAAAGCGTCTTGGCGCAGAGAATGTATATATCATCTACCGCAGAGGCCGCGAGGAGCTTCCGGCGCGCGCGGAGGAGGTAGAGCATGCGGAGCAGGAGGGCATAGTTTTCAAGCTCTTGCAGAACCCGACAAGGATAATCGGCAACGAGGACGGCTGGGTAACAGGCATGGAGGTTCTCCATATGGAGCTGGGCGAGCCGGACGAGAGCGGCAGACGAAGCCCGGTACCGGTACCGGGCAGCGAGGAGTTGCTTGAGATGGATACGGTAGTGGTAGCTATCGGTCAGACACCGAACCCGCTCATCCGCAAGACGACGGAGGGGCTTGAGACCAACCGCAAGGGCTGTATCATAGCGGACGACAACGGGCTCACAACCAAGGAGCGCGTATATGCCGGCGGCGACGTGGTAACGGGCGCGGCAACGGTAATACTCGCGATGGGCGCGGGCAAGACCGCGGCAGCGGCGATAGACGCGGAATTAAGCAAATAACAAGCAAAAAGGGAAATGCGCACGCATTTCCCTTTTAAATTATCTGATTTTTATTTCTCGAACAGCGGGAGTTTTTCGAGGAAGGTGATATCCTTTCTCTCTGCCGCTGCGCCCTCGGCGAGTACCGCCTGCTTTGCGACTATATTGCCGCCGATGCGTCCGATTAGACGCTCCAATGCGTAGAGCGATTCGCCTGTGCTTATAACATCGTCGACGATCAGCACGCGCTTGCCTTTAACAAGATGCGCCTTGTTTCCGCCCATGTGCAGCGTCTGCACATCTGCGGTAGTTATCGATTTTACCTTTACAGATACCGGATTCTGCATGTAGAGCTTTACGGTCTTTCTTGCTACCACATACGGCTTGCCGCTCTGGCGCGACATCTCATACGCAAGCGGTATGCCCTTTGATTCTGCTGTAACAATAACATCGAACTCCGGCGCGAGCTTCAAAAGCTCTGTCGCAGCAGCGACCGTCAGCTCAACATCTGTGAACAGAACGAACGCCGCGATCTCTGTATGCTCGTCTATCTCGCATAGCGGGAGCGATCTTTCAAGCCCTGCGATCGTCATTTTGTATTCCTTAGCCATTTTTATCAGATCCTTTCAGTTTAAAATTAAAACGCTATTTTAATTATACATTTTCCGATATAAAAAGTCAATAAAAAATTCAGAGTTTCTCTGTACAAAAGCGGCGTTTTATGGTAAAATATCCATAATAACAAAGTGTTGGAGGCTATGATGCAGTATAATTTCAATTACGGATGGCGGTTTTTTCTTGCGGACGCGTTTCCGCTCGATGCCGCGCTCGATAAAACAAAGGATAAAAACGGCAGATGTTTTTTTGAGCCGGACTATGACGACAGTGTGTGGGAGAGCGTGAGCGTGCCGCATACATTTAATGCCGCGGAGCTTTTCTCGAGACGCATCGAGGACGGCGGCGCGAACCAGACGCGGACATTTGCTATGTACCGCAAGCGGTTCGATGTGCCGGAGGGGGACAATAAAATCATTATCGCCTTTGAGGGCATACGCCAGACATGCTTTTTGTATGTGAACGGAACGCTTGCGGGCTTTTATGAAAACGGAGTAGCACCGTTCGGGTTCGATATAACGGCATATATAAAGCCGGGCGAGGAAAACCTTATCGCGATAGCAACCGATAACACCGCGACGAGAAATATTCCGTTCTGCATGGCGGAGACACCGAACTATCCGGATGCCTTGCCCGGCTCGTACCTTTGCGAGCTTGACGCGGGTACGGTGGATGAGAGCAGGAAAGGAGTCGGGTTCATGTGGAACTGCAACGACTTCAATCCATCCATAGGCGGACTCACGAAAAACATAACGCTCCATATAAAGCCGCGGATATATTTAACACTGCCGCTGTATACAAATCTTCAGACAACAGGGACATATATTTTTGCGGATAAATTCGACTTTGAAAAAAGATGCGCGGATATAAATGTGCTCTCGGAGATAAAAAACGAATCCGGGAAGGATATAACATGTGCTATAGAGTGCGTTATAGCGGATGCGGCAGGAAATGAGGCCGCGCGGTTCACATCAGGCGAAAGGCTGATACGGGCGGCGGAGACGGATATGCTGCCGCCGCTTTCGATAACGCCGCGCGCGGCATATACAAAGCGCGGCGATCACTATGTTGAGGCGGAGGATCAGAGCTATCCCACCGAGCTTGCGCCGCATGGTGTGGAAAGCATATCGGCAAAAAAGCGTGTTGAAGGTCTAAAATTCTGGAGCGTCAGCTCGCCGTCGCTTTATACCGTTAGCGTATCGCTTATCGCGGATGGCAAGATCGTTGATGAGGAAAGGATAACTACCGGTTTCCGCGATACATCATATGACGGAAAAAAGGGGCTTATGATGGGCGGCGAGCCTGTATGGCTCACCGGCTACGCGCAGCGCTCGGCAAACGAGTGGGCGGCGGTCGGCGCGGCGTGTGACTGGCTCAAGGACTTTGACGCGCGGCTCATCCGCGAGAGCAACGCCAACCATATCCGCTGGATGCATGTGGCGGCATGCCCTGCGGATATACGCTCCTGTGACGAGTACGGAATAGTCTGCACGCAGCCGGCAGGAGATAAGGAGCGCGAGACCTTCGGGCGCGAGTGGAAGATGCGCGAGGAGCTTATGCGCGATGTGATAATATATTTCAGAAACAGCCCGTCCATCCTCTTCTGGGAGGTCGGCAACAACGCGGTGAGTGCGGAGCATATGCGCGCGATGCGTAAGATAAAGGAGCAGCTTGATCCGTCAGGCGGCAGATATATCGGCTGCCGCACGCTTTCAACGCCGGAGGCGGTCGCGGAGGCGGAGTATGTCGGGACTATGCTCAACCGCCACGCGGGACGGTTCATGTCCGAGCGTGTGCCGATACTTGAAACTGAGTATCTGCGCGAGGAATCACCGCGGCGCGTCTGGGATGATTTCTCGCCGCCGGATTATGATTATGATAATTGTTGGGCGGGCAAGGGCGGTCTGAAGAAGCTAGGCATAGATGTCTATGACCTCACCGCCGAGGATTTTGCATTGTGCGCCGCTGACGGCTACAGCGAGTTCTTCCATGACCGCATGGGCGGAGCATCTGGAAAGGATCTCTACAGCGCCACAGCCGCTCTGTGCTGGACAGATTCGGCGCAGCACGGCAGACAGAGCGCGTCCGAGAACGCGCGCATGAGCGGCAGAGTTGACGCGGCAAGAGTAAAAAAGCAGAGCTTTGATGTTTTCCGCGTGATGCAGTCGGAGCGGCCTGCGGTCAAGATCATGGGACACTGGAGCTATCCGGAAAATGACGGAGAAAACTATAAATACCCCGTAAAGCGCTTTAACGGCGAGTACTGGGAAAAGACCGGAGAATTTGCATATCGCGATCCGGAGCATAAAACGGTGTATGTCATCGGCAGCTATCCGGTAAAAAAGGTGGAGCTTATTATAAACGGCGGGACAGTTGGAGTGTGCGAAAAGCCGGAGCGCGGCTTTGTGTTTGCGTTCGAGGGTATAGATATAACCAGATCGGGATATATAAAGGCGGTCGCATACGGCTATGACGATAAGCCCGCGGCGGAGGATATCATATACACCGCAAAGGAGCCTGCCGCGATACGGCTCACGCCGCATATAAGTGATGCGGGCTTTGCCGCCGACGGCTCGGATATCGCGTTCTGTGATATTGAGGTGGTGGACGCAAACGGGAATATATGTCCGCTGTGCTATGAGAGGATAGACTTTGAGATCGAGGGCGAGGGGGTGTTCCTCGGCGGATATAACAGCGGAAAATTTGACGGCTTCGGGCATAACGACAGCGTGATACACAAGAAGCATGTGTTTGCCGAATGCGGCACGAACCGCGTATTTATCCGCTCGACAAAAACGCCGGGTGTGGTAAGGCTGAAGGCGAAAATGGGGGATATAACAGCCGGAATAACGCTCAAAACAAAAAAAGCCGATACGGCAGGTCTTTCAACTGCGGCAGTTCCGCGGCTCGCAAACATAGAGCCGGCGCCGGATAAATTCAGATTCACGCCGATCCCCGGGGCGGATGCGGCAAAGTACATGCCGGACGAGAAGATCTGGTGCAAGGTGCTTATAAACCGCGATGAGGCGGATACGCGCGGCTACAGATGCGAATATTTAAATGACGCGGTGTACGGGCCTATAATATATATCTTAGAACGCATCGAGCGCTCATTCCCGGGCAGAGTGGCATATACGCTTGACGGAAAAAGGCTGACGATAAAGAGCGGCGAAACGAGCCTTGTTCTTGAGGTCGGCCACACGCATATGCTCGTAAACGGCAAAGAGAACCTGTTAAACGGCGAGCCGTATATAGAGGATGGTCTCTTTATCGCGGAGCTGAGCGCCATCCTGCCTCACATCTGCGACGAGGCGTACTATGACGAAAATGTGAATTTGTACAGAACGAAGTTTATATAAGGATTTAAAAGGATCGCTCAAAAGCCTGAGCGATCCTTTGATACTATACCCGGTCGGGTATCTTTCCCGAATATGCCTTCTTTCTTACAAAGAAGTATGTGATAACTATCGCGGCTGCTGTCAGGCACCAGCTTAGCGGATATGCCAGCATCAGCGTGTCAAAGGTAGGGTTCATGCGGAATATGGTGAGAACATATATTATCCTCACTCCGCAGATGCCGGCAATGGATATAACAGCCGGCGCGAGCGAGTGACCGAGTCCGCGCATACAGCCGGAGAATATCTGCAGCGTCATGTTCGCAAGCTGGAAGCTGAGAACAAGGTATATCCTGCGTATCGCTATCTCAATGACCGCGGGATCGGATGTGTAGGCTCTGAGACAAACTCTGCCGAATATGATAAACAGCGCGCACATAGCGCCTGTAAATATCGCGCCGAGGATCAGCGTGCGTAGCGCGACGGCGTTGCATCGCTTAAAATTTCCCGCACCGTAGTTCTGCCCGGTGAAGGTGACCGCGGCATTCTCAAAGCCGTTCACCATGAAGTATGTAAATATCTCAAAGTTCAGCGCCGCGCCGGATGCCGCGACTACCATCGGACCGAGGCTGTTCATCGACGACTGAACGCATATGTTTGAAAGCGAGAACACCATGCCCTGAAGTCCTGACGGGATGCCTATTTTTGCGATATCGCGGAGTATCCGCCTGTCGATCCGGAGCTTTTTTATATTGAGCCTTAACGCGCCCTCCTCGTGTGTGAGAAAGTAAATAAGGAACGCTGCCGATACCGCCTGTGAGATCACCGTTGCTATCGCCACGCCCGCAACGCTCATTTTAAGCACTATCACGAAGAACAGATTAAGGATCACATTTATAACTCCCGAGATCGTGAGCACGATGAGCGGCCGCTTTGTGTCACCGCGGCTGCGGAGTATCGCCGCGCCGAAGTTATAGATCATCAGAAACGGCATACCCATGAAATAGATATGCAGATACACCGTCGAAAGATCAATATATTCCTCCGGCGTTGACATCATCTGCAGCATCGGGCGCGATACCGCAAGCCCGAGGATGGCAATAAATACGCCCACCATCAGCGCAAACAGCATCGAGGTATGCACCGCCGATTCTATGCGCTTCGTGTCGCCGCTGCCTATGAACCGCGCGATCACGACATTCGTTCCTATCGACATACCGACAAATATATTTATAAGCAGATTTATTATAGGCCCGTTGCTGCTCACCGCCGCGAGCGCCTCGTTTCCGGCAAACTGTCCGACTATCGCCACATCGGCAGAGTTGAAAAGCTGCTGCATGATGCTGCTTGCCGCGAGCGGCAGGGCGAACAGGAGAATATTGCGCCACAGCGAGCCGCTAAGGATATTTATCTCTCTTGATCTCATAAAAAAACATTCTCTTTTCTTTAAATATTTATACTATTATATTCCTGTTTTTAAGACTTGTCAAGACCGGATGGTCGTAGTTTTCCGGAATAAAAACAAAAAAAGCCTTGACAACTTATTGAGAATGTAATATTATCAAATCGTAAATAATAAAGTCGGAAATAAGCATGGAGGGAAAAATAATGTTTGATGCTGAAAAGGTAAAGGATGCATGTGTAGAGTGGATACGCAATTTCTTTGAGAAAAACGGACAGGGCTGCAATGCCGTTGTCGGGATCTCCGGCGGCAAGGACAGCTCGGTGGTAGAGATCGGAAGAGCACACGTCTGAACTCCAGTCACCAACTAATCTCGTATGC
>CAMNAT010000119.1 GCA_946531785.1 uncultured Oscillospiraceae bacterium | reverse complement strand
TAAAGAAGACTATCTTTGTAGGTAAGAATGACGTTATCTACTATGAGCCTATCGCATGGGTACAGGCAGGCGGAACCGGGAACAGAGGCGGTTCTGTATCGCTGGCAAACCAGGTTACACTCCCATCGATCTCAGCTGTTACACTTAATATGGCACTTAACTATACAGAGGGTCAGAGAACTATGGCGCTCACGACAAATAGCGGCGCGCTTGTAGGTTTACAGCTTGTGGGCAACGCTATAACGGCATGGACTGGATGGAGTGGAAACAGCGGATATAATCAATCCGGAGATGTTGGTAAGTTTGCAAACAGTGCAGTGCTTATGGAAGATTATGCAGCGGGTACAGCTCTTGATTTCACGTTTACGATAGATACTGGTTCAAAGAATGTAACAGTTTCGACTGTAGCAGGAGAAAAAACGTATACAGCGTCTGTTCCATTTACAATGAGCCCGACAACTCTTACAGGAATAACAGGCGGTCAGTATAGAAACTATGGCGGTATGACAGTCAATACCGTAATGGTTAAAGAGCCTGATGCGAATTATCTTTCAATAAATGGAGATAAGGATTTTGCTAAGGTATCAGGCAAGACGATAACAAGAGAATACGAACTCGGTCAGTCAGTCATCGTTCCGGATGAAACCTTCACATGGACGGTATCACCGGCAGAGCAGGGCGTAACAGTTGAAAACGGTGTACTCTCAGTTGCTGATACCGCAGCAGCGGGAGCATACACATTGACCGCAACAAGTGACATAAATACTGAAAAGACTGCAAGCGTAACTGTTGAGATAGGCGACTTCCAGACTATCGCGGCAGTTGATGCTACCGTAACGGGCGCACACGCGTTAGCGGGCACAGGCGCAACAGAGAAGTATGCAGTGACCCGATTGCTTGACAGCTACGGTGATGATGTAACTGCACTTCTTCCGGCGGCAGCATGGTCATCAACTAACACTGATGTTGCAACGATAGACGCCGCAACCGGTGAGCTTACAACTGTAGGCTACGGTGAAACTACCGTAACCGCAACAATAACAAACGGTACGGCTGTAACAACGCTTACCGTTCCGGTAACTGTTGGTGAGTATTACATCACAGCGGACGCGACTGGCGATTCAACAACAGTTGATACATCAAAGCTCATTTCAAATGAAGCTATCACAGGCTATCAGGTAACGACCTCAAAGGACGGCAAGATAGTTAAGCAGGAAGTAGTTGAAGCAGCTCCGGCAACGGTTGATACAACGGGTGCGGATAAGGTTGAGATCGCTCCGGTATTCACGATAACAGGACTAACAAACTCCAACACAAGATCTATAGATATACCGGCCGATACCTATAACTTTAATATAACAGGTGCCGGCGGAGATCACTTTGACCCGTATGTAAACGATCAGATGCTTGCGAACAATATGCTCCAGGGCGGCTCGGCAGTGAACTATATCGCTGTGAATGACATTGTTGTAAATGAGGGCTATGCAACGCTTAACCTTCGTGATGTGAAAGCCGGTTCTTCGGCATCGACAGGGGCTGTTACAATAGTTAAGTCCCCGTCAATAGTTGACAGAGTCAAGAAGGTCTATGTGCTCGGCGATTCGCTAGTATGTATCTATGCAAATGGCGGCGACGCAACACATAACTACCAGACAGGCTGGGGACAGGTGCTCCAGAGCTATCTCACAGACGAATATGAGGTAGTAGACCTCGGTAATTCCGGTGTAATAGCTGAAGGTCTCGCTTCATCGGCTATTACGCAGGTAATAGAAAGTGCTAAGCAGGGCGATGTCATGCTTCTTGAGAGCGGATACAATGACAGAACATATACAACACAGGCGAAGATGACAGAGGCTGTTAAGTACATGTACAATGCGGCTGCAGAAAAGGGTGTTGAGACTATTCTGATCTCACCGAACGCTTCACAGCACGATTATAAGGCGTCACCTGCATGGGGTTCGGTGATGATGTCAATAGCTGATGAGCTTAGCGCGAAGAAGATAGATCTTGCAGGGCTCAGCTATAGCTTCCTCTATGGAACATATGGTGACAATACCGATGCTGTAAAGGCAACATATAATGTTTCGGACGGTCTGCACTCCACATACAACGGCGCGCATAAGATGGCGTCGATAGTTGCCGGCGGCATGATAGATGCAGGTCTTGGCGATATGGTAAATACAAGCTATGTATTCACCTTCACTGATTCACTTGGCAACACTATCACATGCCAGGCAAAAGCGGCTGAATAATTAAGTAGAGTAGGCTGAAACAGAATAAAACACAAGAGGGGATCGCTTCGGCGATCCTCTTTTTGTGAATAATACTTGACATGGATATTATAGCAGTGTATAATTATGGTATAGAAATGAATACTTTGGCAATATGTGTTTGTATGTTTATGGGAGGTAACAAGTATGAAAAAATTCATTGTATTGCTGTGTACTGCGACTATATCAACGCTTTCGCTGTGTTCTGCTGTACAGGCACAGGATACAAAGCAGCTGACTGATCTCAAGCTGTATATTAATGACGAGCTTTCAGATACCGTATATAATAATATCGGAAGAAGGGTGGATGTATCGGCGTATATAAATGATCTGATGATAGATACACCTGTATATCATAATACGGACTTCGATGTCGAGGTCGACACGCTATCCGATTATGTGGAGCTGAGACCTGTATTTGAGACGATAGGAGCAGAGGTGGACTTTGTTGCGCCAAATAAAATAGTGATAAAAAGGGACGGCGCCGAATACGCGGTATTTAAAGCTGCGCGTGCATACGGTGACGGAGTCGAAACTAAATATTCTGATGGAACAGAAGGCTGCTATATCGTCAACGGGAAAACTTATATCAGATTTTCTGAGATAAGATACAGAATAGACGGTTCGTTAAAGCAGGAAGATGAACACAATATGTATCTTTACACCAAGGATTATGAGCGTGAGGATATACCCGCAGATTTGCAGGCTGCATATACCTGCCTTGATGGAGTGATATCCGAAGAAAGCATTGACTATATCAAAAACAGTTCGCCGGACGAGCTTATATCACTGCATTTGTCTTTAGGCATGTGGATAAGAAATAACTGGATATATCCTTCAAAAACAAGGATAGCAAAGATGTTCTATGATAAAGGTATAATGCATCCCGAGGATATATCAATGTATATTATTGAGGGATATAGTGCTTATCTTAAAGGCTTGCCATGCGATCTGGATGATATAATCAAATAATATAAGGCATGAGCGACATTATAAAGAAATACATATAGAGGGCTGTTTTGGCAGCTCTCTTTTGTTTGTGTATACAAAAATATAGTCAGGGGTTGAAATTTTGGAAACTATATGGTAATATATGAAGCAAAATCATTTGTGCCGCCTTATGGCGGCGGAACGGAGATAGTCATGAATGATAACTATGGAATACTGACCGGCGCAAAATGGATAGGGAAAAAGCCGATAATATCAAATCCGATGTCACTGGACAGATTTATATATAAGCTCAGATACAGGATAGTTGACGGTAATACCGCAGGCATTGTCATTGCCGCGCGTAATAAGGATAACTACACTCTTATCGAGATAAACTGCAAAAAGCAGATGCTTCATATATATGATATCTGCGACAATGCATGGAAAAATGCAGCACCGACAAAATCTATCCAGGCGGTATGTAATATTTCCGATATCCGCGACGACAACTATTTGGAGATACAGGTAGACGGGCACGCGGTAACGATAATTCATAATGAAGAAGTCCTGTTTGACCATGAAGAGGTATTTCCGCGTTCTGTAGGCTTTACACCGCATAAATGCCGCTTGATGATGATTGGCTTCTATCAGCCGGAAAACACGGTTGAATACCGTGACATAGAGCTCGGCGAGCCATCAGCGGACAAAAACGGATATAAAAATATAAAGACCGTGCCGGTGCGTGAAGGTCTTTTGGCGCCGCTCGGCAAGATCGAAAACGGCGTCCTCATAGTAAGCCGGTATTTTGATATCGCTTCTGTTGTGCCCGCATCAAACCTTGTAAGAAGCTTTGAGATAAAGGGTGATGTTAAGAAGGCGACTCTATACGCGTCCGCCCGCGGATTTTATAACGCGTATGTGAACGGCGAGCGCGCAGGGGATAGATATTACACTCCCGGCTTTACTGACTACAGGCTGCGTATAACATATCAGAGCTATGATGTTACCGGTATGCTCAGAGTCGGAGAAAATCATATCTCCGCTGTTATCGGCAGCGGTTATTATTCTGGCTTTGCCGGATACAACCGGTTTGCGAATGTATATGGTGCAGAGAATTCATTTATCGCCAAGCTCATAGTTGAATATGAAAACGGTGAAACAGAAGAGATCATCACTGATGATAGTTGGGATCATACAGATAACGGAGTTATCGTATATGCTGACTATCTTCAGGGTGAGTATTTTGATGCGCGAAATGATGAAAAGCGCATATGGACAAAGGCTGAGATATTGGCGCCCCCCAATACTCCAAAGCCCACAAACGGAGATTTGGACGGGCTTGAGTTTAAGATGGAGGAGGATAATATCTGCGGTGCACGCGAGGTCATGAGACTTAACGGTGAATATCTCGGCGAGATCCCCGAGGGACACAGGATATATGACATGGCGCAGAATATGGTCGGCACGGTAGCGATCAGACTCAGAGGCAGGCGCGGTCAGGGAATAAAGGTGCGGTATGGTGAAATGCTTCTTAAAACAGGTGAGCTGTATGTTGCCAACCTTAGAGCTGCCGCAAATACCGATGTATATATCATAAAGGGCGATCCGGATGGGGAGCTTTTTGTGCCGGATCTTACGGCGCATGGGTTCAGATATGTGGAGATAACCGGAAACGGCTGCGGACTTGACAATATAGAGATTGAAAGCGTTACGGGTATAGTAATATCCAACGCGGAAACAGTAACCGGCGGCTTTGAATGTTCAAATCCGTTGATCAATAAGCTGTACAGTAATATCGTATGGGGACAGCGAGACAACTATCTGCTCGTTCCTACAGACTGCCCGCAGCGCAACGAGCGCATGGGTTGGACAGGCGACGCGCAGGTGTTTGCAAAAACAGCGGCGTATAATTTTGATATATATGATTTCATGCGCAAGTGGCTCAAGGATATGCGTGAGGCGCAGCTGATGTATAACAAAAACGGCTCAGTGCCGGATATAGTACCGATGTGCGGCGATAACCGCGGCGGCTGCGGCGGCTGGGCTGACGCAGCGGTGATAGTGCCGTGGGAGCTTTACCGCGCATACGGTAAAAAGGAGATCCTTGAAGAAAACTATGAGATGATGAAGGCGTGGGTGGAGTTTCAGAACAGTCCGGAGAACAGATATAACGGACTGCGTACCGTAAACGGAAGGGAAGTGCCTGAACAGTCCGATCTTGCCGCAACACCGTATATCCAGATACAGCAGAGCCGCGGAGATCATCTAACATATGACAGATCGACACCTTTTATTCTTTCTGCAACGGCATATGCTGCTCACAGCGCGACCGTCATGGTGCGCACGGCAAAGGTTTTAGGAAAAAAAGAGGATGAAAAGCGTTACAGTGACCTGTTTGAGATCATCAAAAAAGCCTTCTGCGAGGCGTGGGTCGAAGAGGACGGGACATTATCGTACTGGGGCGAGATGAGCTTTGACGATGTGAATCGTATATATTATTCCGATATGCCGGGCAGTAAAAATCATCCTAGCCAGACGGCATATGCTCTGACGATCGATTTCGGGCTGATAGATCCAAACGAATACCCGCGTGCGGCTGAATGCTTCCGGCAGGCGATAGCGGAGCGTGACGGTAAGCTGTCGTCGGGCTTTTTGGGAATATCTCATCTTGCGCCTGCGCTCACAAAGTGCGGATATAATGAGGACGCGTTCAGGCTGCTTGAACAGACAGAAAATCCTAGTTGGCTTTACAGTGTGATAAACGGCGCAACTACAATATGGGAGCGTTGGAATTCGTATATTGCAGAGACCGGTGAGTTCGGCGAGGTCTCGATGAATTCGTTCAACCATTATGCATACGGCGCGATAGGTCAGTGGATGTTTGGTCAGATACTAGGGATAAATCCGGCAGAGCCGGGATACAACTCCGCGCTTCTGACTCCGCATTACGGCGGATCTATGTCATACGCCAAGGGCTGGCACATGACTCCGCATGGAAGGATAGAGGTAAAATGGGAAACAAAAAACGGCACATTCACATATGAATGTACCGTACCGGATGAGATCGAAGCCCTGCTTGTAATGCCTAACGGCGACGAATACCGCTTCAGCGGGAGCTTCAGGGCGGAATGTCCGGTCAGCTGAGATCGTATTTTATACGAACCCTGTCAAGTTTTGAGAGCATAGGCTCTGATAGCAGGAGTATAAATACGGCTGTCGAAACGGCATTGATGAGATCGAACGGTAAACCCAGCGCATATGCGGAGATTATCGCATCAAAGGTCGGGACTGCTTCTGTCATCAATACCATTGCCGGATTCATTATTCCGCCGTATATAAGGGCGGCAATAAAACCGAATATCATGAGCGGCAGTCGTTTACGGCTGCCGTTTTTGAATATAAGTCCCGATAGCAGCCCGACAAAGGCAAGCGCAAACATCTGCCATGGAGTCCATGGTCCCTGACCGAAGAAAATGTTTGACACAAAGGCAGAGACCGCTCCGATAACAAATCCGGATTCTACGCCGAGCGCCGCAGCAAATATGAT
>CAMNAT010000118.1 GCA_946531785.1 uncultured Oscillospiraceae bacterium | reverse complement strand
CCCTCACAGTTATTTGCCAGGAAATGCTTAACTGTTGCTATTGTCTTTATGTACTTCTCATCATCGCCCTGCAGGCCGCGCACAAATGCGCTGCCCATCTCCGATGTCAGGAGCGTGTCCTCGCCAAGACTCTCGTCATTTCTGCCCCAACGCGGATCACGCGACATGTTTATTGTCGGTGACCAGTAGTTAAGGTCATAACGGTTATTCTTTATCCTTGCCTCTGTTGAGGTTATCTCCGCCGCCTGCTGATACAGAGCCGGATCCCATGTGTTTGACATAGCGATAGATACCGGGAATGAGGTCGCCTTACCCTGACGCGCAACACCATGCGCGCCCTCGCGCCAATAATAGTACGAGCTTACACCGAGCCGCGGTATCGCCGGAGCGTTATGACCGAGCTGCGCTATCTTTTCCTCCAAGGTCATCCTTGCGACTAAGTCCGCCGTTCTTTCCTCAAAGGACAGGCTTTCGTTCTGATACGGCAGCTTGAAATCATCCGCCTCCTGCGGATAGACCGCAACCGCGCAGATATCCGGACACCACGAGCCGGAAGCACCATCAATGGTTATTGTATGCTCTCCGGCGGTAAGCTTTCCGCAGTCTATCGCATACGCAACTCCACCTGTGCCCTCTACCGCAAACGCAGCCTGCTTTGCCCCTGTAGTATTATCGGCAATTCGAGCGGAGCTGTTATCTATCCACAGATTTATTGTCCCCGCCTCGCGAACAAGGACATATGTAAAATAGTTGTCCTCCGCCGCCGTTGTGATCGGGATAATAAATGTCCCCTTATCTCTGCCTGAGCCGACATAATCTATCACACCGTCATATGTATATGAGGTGCCGAAAATGTCCGTCACTGTCTTAACGGTCTTTTCGCTGTTTGCCTCAAATACCGCCGTTCCCTTCTTTTTGTCCGCGCTGTCATACTGCACATTCTTTGAAGTGAGCGTGATGAGCCCGTCATTTTTTATATCCGCAGCTGAAATGAGTATCCCATTCCCTACAGTATACGCACCGCCCGAGTGCGGCGCGGCTTGTACCGATGCGGTAAAAACAGATGCCGTCATTGCAGCGGTAAGAATTGCGCTGATAGTTCTTTTTTTGTTCATGTTGACCTCCTTATATTAATTTATCTATACTGCCTAAATTATATACATTTGCAAATCCAAGAGCCTTTGCTGCGGCAACAGCCTGTGCCGACCTGCCGCCGCTTGCGCAGTAGAATATGAGTACATCATCCGCTTCATATCCGCCAAGCGCGGCTTCAAGCTCCGATAGAGGAATATTCACCGAGCCGGCATATGACTTTTGGGCAAACTCCTCTGCCGTCCTCACATCAATCAGCCTCGCGCCCTTTGAGTAAAGCTCAAGAGCTTCGTTTGCCTCAATGGAATCCCCGCCGATATCTGACATATCTATTGTCGTTTCACTTATGCCATCCGATATGGTCATGATACCATTGGTTATTTCCATTGACTTTATATCAAAATCGCACAACTTACGAAGCTGATAACACTTTGAGCATTCCGTGAACACTATCACTCTGCCGCCGTCACATCCGGCATACAGTCTGTTCTTATATACGGCTATGCAGTTTATATTGAGCTTGCCGCCGTATTCATAGCCCGTATCATCATATGCAAAGGTATCTGCATGGAGCCGGACTCTTTGATCGCCTATAAGTGTTTGCCACACTTCGGTTTCGCCCGTTAATGGGTTCTTTGTAAGTGTAACATTCCTTCCGTTCCAAATGGCTGTCATGAGCTCCGGATCATCCTCCGCAAGCATGGGCTCTCTGTACGGCTTTAGTCCTTTAAGTGAATCCCAGATAAACACCTTGCTATCGGCGCCGGGCGATATCTCAGACAAGTTATCTTCAAGCTCTGCAGCTGTGATGTCAAAAAGCTCCACTCCTCTGAGTATCCCTTTATCATACGACACATTTATAACCGTCAGCTTAGCAGCTTCATCCTCCGCTGAAGCTGTCTGCATCAACGAGCCGTCCAGAAGCAATGACAGCGATATAAATACCAATATTATTTTTCCCGCCTTCATTGGATATTCTCCTTGATATAGCATTATTATATATTATATACCATTATATGCTTTTTTTCTAGTGCCAATTATGTTGTTATTTTATAGACCATTTATGTTGAACGCAGCAGAAAGCCCTCCACAGCAAAAGCAGTGAAGGGCTTTGTTATCAACTATCCTTGACCATCATAAATTACAGTATAATATTTAGTATATCTGACAGCTTATCCGCTCTGTAATCGCACATATCTCCCGCACCCGCTTTATCGATATTTCCGCCCGATACACCGCAGCACGAGAATCCGGCAAGCTTTATCGATACCACACCCGCGGAGCTGTCCTCAATGCCCAGCACCTTATGCCGTCTCTTAAAAGGTATATTCAAGCCGACACACGCAGTCTCGGCATAAAGCCATGGGTGCGGCTTCGGTGCAAGCTCGCCAAGTGTTCCGGTCTGACCCTTTCTTAGCGCTTGCCCTGCAGTTATTATAGCATCATAAAAATCAACGGGATCACCCATGTCAAGCTGACGGAATGCCGAGATTATCTCAGGCATCGCCTTTTCATATAAGCCGCTTGTCACAAGTCCTATCTTTATTCCCTCGCTCTTTACAGTCGTAAGGAACTCCTTCAAGCCGGGCGTGGGCGTAAAAGCATCCTGCTTACCCCTGCCGTGAAGTATTTCACTGAGCTCATAATTGACTATGTCAAAGTAATACTCTCGCGCTTTTTCAAGGCTTGCATCCTTTGCGTATTTATCTATCATATACTGCAAATGCTCCGACACACTGTGTCCTGAAATAAAGGGCTGATCCTCAGGCTCCGTCCTGAAGCCCGGCTTTCCAAGAAGCCTTGCTGTCGTTTCCTGGATCACCCACATCCAGAATTCCTCTGAATGAACGCTTGTACCGTCAAGATCCATGAGTATAGCCTCCGCCTTCGGCTCAAAGTGCGTTTCATGCATGGGATATATTGCCGGATAACCCAAAGCACTCTTCACATAGCACAAGCGTTTATCCTCAAATTCGATTATATCTATCTTTTTATCATCCGGAGTTAATATTCTTTTAACACCGTCTTTTCCTTCTTTGAAAAAATCATTTTGGGGAACCCTAATCATACATCTTCCTCCATTTTAAATGCCTTATCTGATCAGCACCTGATATCCGCAACTCCGCAATTCTGTCCGATCGCCGCTGCTGCCGCTTTTCCCGCCGCCTCACCGGTAAGAGCACAAGTAGGTATTACTCTTGCGACCTCCCATCCGTCACCTGCCGGCGCGGAAATTATTCTGCCGCAGACAAGGATATTATCAAACCCGGGGTTATACAGAGCTCCGTACGGTATCTGATAATGCTTTCCGATCCCGCTTGGTCTGAAATCACCGCAGCTGCCGATAGAATCCTTAAACTCCATACCGTCTACCGCATTAAAATCATTTGCGCCTATGATACGCCTTATAGTCCTTAGCTGCGGCATGGAGGGAATGGTCATGATATCAAAGGAATCCCTGTCCCTTTTCTTTAACCGCTCTAAAAGCTTAAGCTTGCCGTACAGCATATATTCGGTTACATCATCAGCAGAATTGCATATTATTTTAGGCATATCCTTCGGATGTCCGTTTCCTGACATGTCGCTGCCTACGCTCTCCCATTTCCGGATCAAATTTGTATCCTTATCGGGCAGACAGCTTTCCTTATCAAGCATATGCGCCAGATAAGTCATATAGTTTTCGCCTGCAACAGTCGGGATCCCGGCTCTTTGGGATATGCTTGCGTCTCCTGTTGCATCTATTACGATATCTGCCTTAAAGAACTCCCGTCCGCCTATGCTTTCGCATATGACACCGCTGCAATGGTTCCCCTCCATTACAGGATATGTAGCATAAGTATCAAGCCTGAGCTTAACACCGTTTGAGATAACATACTCATCAAGCGCCAAAGAAAACACCGTCGGAGAAAACCTTGACGCGTACCTTTGCCTTTCCCTATTCTTTCCGCCCCATTCCACAGGAAGCGTGTCAAAACAATATTTTATAGCAAGCTGTATAAGCTCCTCGCAAATACCGAATATCATCTGATTGCCGTTGCCGTCACAAAGCGGCTCAAACCATGATATGAGACCGTTTGTTGCCAAGCCGCCCAGATTCACGCTTTTCTCAATAAGCAAAACGGTCTTCCCGCATCTTGCAGCTGAAACAGCGGCACTTACTCCGGCTATGCCTCCGCCTACTACTATGACATTAAACTCACCGCTGCTGTTTATTTTCATTGCCTTATCCTCTCCTATCGCTTTATTTTATAAGCCTGATCCTGTATGTTTTTATTTTTTTCGGCTCAACTATATTTTTTACATCGGTATTCTCTATAAACTCCTCCGACATGCTGTTGACCTCAACATCCATGCCGCGCTCAGATTTAAACCCGACCGGCTGTTCTTCATAAGTAGGATTATACATCCTTACTATTATACCATCCCCGTCATCGGCGCGCTTTACAGCTGTTACATGTATGTTTTTGTTATCTATTCCAAATAAGCTCTGCTCGTGCGGCAAGTCGCCCTTACCGCGTCCGCAGACCGCGCATTTTATCGGGGTGAACAGCTCCGCAGCCCGGTTCGGCAGCTCGCTTATCCGCCCCTCGTTAAACTGCATCGCATAGCGGAATACCTGCTTGCCCGGGCACTGTATGCCCTCATCCTCAAGCTCCGTTACCTTTTCCTCCGACACCGCAAGCTTTATGCGGCAAGCGCGGATAAGAGTGAGCGCCATTGTGCTGTCGTCAAACACCTCGTATTCAAACAATCCCTCAGGCATTACTGCAAAGCCGTCCCTGCCGTCACACACCGCCGCAAATGTCCTTAGCGGCTGCGTCCCGAATGCCTGCTCTACCCAGCCGGTGCTGTCGGGTATGGCTATATCACGCTTTACTATGTCAAAGTGGCTGTCAGAATATGAATAGTCGGTTTTTATCCCTGTCGGGAAATTAACTCTAAGCCAATGATCCTTTGCGGTATTGTTCACCTCGGTCTTAACCTTTATATAGTCCGCGCCCTTATCCAATGTATAGCTTGTCTTTATATGTATATTCGTATATATATCCGTTTCGCAGCTTTCAGGTACAGCAAAGTCTCCCTCACATACTATCGTACCCGATAATTCGCCGCTTTCGGCAGTATATATCTGAGAGAGGCAGCTTTTGTATTTCTTATCGAACTCCGGGCTCTCATGCTTCCACGCGTTTCCTACCTCGCCCTGTGAGGTGAAATAGTTAAGCCCGTTGTACATTCTCCCTGTGGGCTTATAAAGCACATCTATCGTCCCGTCGTTATTTACGCTTGCTCTTATATATTCGTTTTCAAGTATGCCGTTTGCAGCTATTCCCGGCCGTTTCTGCAGCTTATCCGGCTTTCCATTTATCTCAAGCACCTTATACCCCATAGCCGGAATGCTATCTATTTGTGCGTATAATCTATGATGGCAGCTGTCAAGTATAGTCGGCACATCCCATATGTTGTCGATGAATATACTTGATTTTTCGCTTTGTATCGGTTGGAGCCTTGCTCCGTCTATCTCGATACCCTTGCCGAGCTGTGCCGGCACCTCGATATCGAGCGGGACTATCGCACCGCGCTCATAAGGAAGTGTGTTATATACAACAAGCTGAACAACATCCTCCGCCTGTCCCTTCGGGGACAGGTTTTTAGCTATATATGCCATAGCATCCTCTGACACTATCTCAGCTATATCCTTTGTCTTTCTGTAGCGGTACTCCATATCCTTGCATACGCTGTCGGGAGCGCAGCCGCCGTTCGCGTCATGACTGTGATTTGACAAGAGATAACGCCAGCCGCGCTCAAGATATTTTGCGCTGTCGTTTCCGGCTATTGCGTTGAGCGGCTCGGCTATATAGCAAAGCTCAGTATATGCCGCAAAATCCTGCTGCTTCAGATATGTTCTTGCGCTTATCGTTCCCGGGAAAAGATATGTCCACCTTCCTGTTTTCAGATACGCACGGCGTTCTCCGGTGAGCACCGTCATCTTATCCTTATCAAGATATTTTTCCGCATCAGCCCAGAATCCTTCAAGGTCTGTATGCTCAATATCTATCTCACCCTTAAACAGCTCGTTCGCGTCCTTTATTACCTCGCTTTCGCGCGGGTAGCCTACGGATATATCATGCCCGTTCATCCCGAGAAATACCGGTGTTGTGAAATGTCCCTTTTCCTCTTCGAGCATATCAAGTATTGCCTGCTTCAGATTTGTTTTATCATAATTCGCAGCCGGAGATTTCAGATCATAGTTGACCGCCGGACCGACAAAGCCGTCCGCGCGGCGGAACGGGACCTCGTCATATTCGCCCCATTTATAATCCTTATTCCATACTCTGTCCCTTGTCACCGCTCTGTGAACCTGATAGTACCAGTTATATCGGCAGTATAGCGCGAACCGGCTTGCAAGTATCTCTGTTCCGTCCGGAGCGCGCCATATGTATTCCGCGGGAGCCTCATGGTGTGATATGCCCCTATAAAACATCATATAGCGTATCCCAAACGATGAGAGGATCTGCGGATACTGCCCTGTCTGTCCCCATGAAGATGGGGTGTATGCCACAGTCGGATATTTCCCTCCGTATTTTTCAACGGTTTTCTTTCCGAATATGAGATTTCGCACAAGCGATTCATGCGAGATCGAAAACTCCTCCGCAAGCGTGTAATACGGACCTATGATGAGCCGTCCCTG
>CAMNAT010000117.1 GCA_946531785.1 uncultured Oscillospiraceae bacterium | reverse complement strand
TGATGATACGCATATCACAGCCGGCAACATTACCCGAGGCATCCGTCTTTCTTCTGCCATGCTCTGTATGTGAATAACATCCCCATACAGCGTAAGTACCCCAGCTCCTTTTGGTTTTCCTCAGTCCAAAACGAGCGCCGCAGCTTGAGCATACGATCTTACCCGAGCACCAATATCTGTTTGAATATTTCTCCTTTAATTCATCAGAGGGTCGGCGCCTTGCAAGCTCCGCTTGTGTCCTGTTCCATGTGTCACGATCTATGATCGGCTCGTGATGATCCTTTATATATATCATTTCCTCAGAGCCGTCATTCAGCACCTTCTTATGAGTGAGATGATCCTTTGTTATATACTTCTTCTGAAGCAGATCTCCCACATACTTCTCATTTCTCAGAATGCGCAATATCATCGTACTGCTCCAATGCTTTTTGGAAGTGCGGGGCGGCTTGATCCCTGCCTCATACAGCTCACGGGATATAACGTGAGTACCCTTACCTTCATTTATGTACTTATGGTATATGAGCCTCACCACCTCCGCCTCGTCCTCTCTGACCGTAAGCCTTCCGTCCTTTGTCTCGTAGCCGTAGAGCGAGTTATTCCCAAAAACAACTCCCGACCTCATTGCCACAGTCTGTCCCCACTTGACACGTTCGGAGGTCTTACGCGACTCCTCCTGAGCTATAGAGCCCATAATAGTAAGTCTCAGCTCGCCGTCACCGGCGCGTGTATCAATATTATCATTTATGAAATATACACCAACACCGTATTCCTTGAGCAGTCTGGTATATTTCAGTGTATCTACGGTGTTACGCGCAAACCTTGACACTTCCTTAGTGAGAATCAGGTCGATCTTATCGGTGCGGCAGGCTTCTATCATCCGGTTGAACCCGACTCTTGTTTTCGTCTGAGTACCGCTTGCTCCTTCATCAAAAAATATCTCTGCAAGCTCCCAGTCAGGATTTGCGCTTATGTAGTCCTCAAAATACTTTCGCTGATTCTGCAGCGAGTTCAGCTGCTCCTCCTTCTCAGTGGAAACACGAGTGTAAGCTCCAACTCTGATTTTATGCACCGGTGATCACCTCCTTCCTGCGATCTATTCCGGTTATTTACGATTCAGCTTCGCCATCATTGCTTTATACTGCGCCACGGTTATCAACTGCTGCCTGTACAATTTCTTGATGATCCCCGCTTTTATGTTGGTATTGATAATCTTTGTCATAATCATCTGCCTCCGTTCTTTGTGTGATAAATCCATTGTGTATATCAATATATGTTCACCAAGAGTAGTTTTATGAGGCAGTTCTAAATAACCGATAAAATATAAGCATAAAAAAGGCAGCCACATCGTGACCGCCCATAATAAATATCAGAATGTCTTTTTACACCATTTGTTGCTGAAATAATATATACCGCAGATGATGATCGCGCTCAGCGTTCCTGTCGGAGTTGATACGGCAACACCGGAGATACCCATACCAAGCAGCCTTGTACATACGAACGCCACCGGAACTCTTGCTATTACCGATGAGAACACAGACGGTATCATCGTAAACAGCGTATGCCCTGAGCCGTTGCACAATCCGTTCAGTGGGAAAACAAAAGCTACAAGAAGATAGTCAAGCGAGGTAATACGCAGATACTTTGTTCCCATCTGCAAGACATCGTTGTCATCCACAAGCAGTCTCAGCAGCTGCATCGGCATCACCTGAACTATGACGAATGCGGCTATACCTATAATAAGGCTTATGCCTATCCCGTTTTTCATCGTGCTTCTCGCGCGGTCAAAATTCTCTGCGCCCACATTTTGTCCGACCATAGCCGAGACTGCCATTCCGACAGCACCGGCAGGCATTTGTGCAAGGTTATTTACCTTCGCCGCCACCGCAACACCTGACGCTGCAAAAACGCCGAGGCTGTTGGTTATAGACGATACTATCAGGAACCCGCCCGAGACTATCATATTCTGTATGGCTCCCGGAAGCCCCAGCTTTAACATGACAGATACCTTGCCGGCATTCAGCCGGAAGGAGCTCAGCTTAAAGTCAAAGATAAATCCCCTTTTATGCAGATATGCCACGCAGCTCATGAGCGACACCGCCTGTGATATCACCGTTGCAAGTGCCGCGCCCGCAACACCTGTTCTCATATAACCGACAAATAAAAGATCCAGAACGATGTTTAACACACATGAGCCTATCCCGAAGTACATCGGCGTTTTTGAGTCTCCGAGTCCTCTCAGTATCGACGCTACCGCGTTATATCCAAATATGAATACCGAGCCTGACATGCACACTCTGAAATATGCCTTTGTTCCTGTAAAGGCTTCTTCCGGTGTGTTGAGGGCGTGTAGTATATGATCTGTCAGCAGCAGCGTCAAAAAGGTAGATATAGCAGCCAGTATCAGCATAAGCGTAAAGGTCGTGCCAATCGTTTCCTTTATATCATCCTCGCTTTTTCTGCCGGCATACTGTGCGGTCATGATCGCGCCGCCGTTGCACAGGCCTATTATCATGTATGTGACCGTCATCGTTATGCTTCCGCCGATAGCTGCCGCAGCTATCCCATCCGAGCCGCAGAACCGGCTTACGACCATGATATCGGCTATGTTATAAAGCGACTGTATAAGGTTCGTGAGGAAAAACGGCAGAGAGAACCTTATAAGCGACGACCGGATGCTTCCGGTCGTAAGATCATTTATTGATGATGACACGGTTTTCCTTACCCTTCCAGATATAATTCATTCAGCCGCTTAAAATCCGCGTCTGCAAGTCCTAACTCTCTTTTCAGATATCCCTGCACAGAGCCGTATTCTTTGTCCATAATATCCAGAACAGGCGTGATCAGTCCTTCATTCACGCTTTCAAGCATCATTGCATAATCTAAAACCTCTTTGCCTACATTTGCGGCTTCAAGCTCACTATGTATCTTCTTGAGCAGTTCTCCGTATGCGTCGTTTGTAAGCAGATAGTCGGATACTACTGTCTCTCTGTCCACTCCGAGCGCCGATAGCAGCAATATAGCGCCCATTCCGGTACGATCCTTACCCTGTGTGCAGTGGAACAGAACAGATGCATCTTCCGGCTTGTTGAGAACGATATCAAAGAATATCCTATATCCCTTTTTTCCATCATCAGCAAATGCCATTGACCTATAATTCTGCTCCATGTTCAGAGGTATATTCTGCTCATATATCGTTTTATACTTGTACACAATATCGTCACATTGGAGCAGCTTTTTATATAGCTTAAAATCCTCCTCAGTCACTGGAAGATCATTGAGCACAGATAAATGATGATACCTTGCACCCGTTATCTCGGGCTCGGGCATTGTTTTTGTTTCATTATCTGCCCGAAGATCTATTATGTCACTGACCTTGTACCTTTCGCTGAGCTCTTGCCGCGCACCCTCGGACGCCGAAAAAAGCATACCAGTCCTCAGAATAGTATTATTCTTTATCCTCTTACCGTCTGTTCCGATATATCCGCCCAGCTGACGGGCATTCTGTACCCCGTCCAGTATTATTCTTTGTGTTTCGTATTTAAGCATGGTATAATATCTCCATTCCGTTACTTATTAAATCATTTGTAAACGGTAAAATGTCAATAAAAATCAGAGGTTATTTGCTACTTCGACAATGCCGGGATGTGTTCAAAATGTTTTATACACATGGGAAAAACGAACGTCACGTAAAACATCTGGATAAAGCAGGTTGAGATCGTTCCACCCACACCCGGGATCCAGCTTTTGACCAAAGGTATAAGGATCAGGCTGACAGCATAATAGCTCAGAAGTCCGGTTGTGAGTCTCGTCATCCTCGTCATCATAGGGATGTCGGTCGAAAAGTTAACATATCGCGCATCGCTGTAAGACACGATGCGTGCATCTCTGATCCAGGGGCGGAACGATGAGATCAAACGCTTCCTTGTAAGTCGCAAACGGCGTCAGACGGTATCCTCATCTCTTGGTTTTTATATATTCTATCATATTATTCGATATATTATGATTATATCACATATTTCGTCGAAAATAAAGAGTTTTATAAAATTTTAATCAAAAAAGCTTGTTGAGCCTTAAACTGTAGATGTTACAAGCTGTATACTTATTGTGCAGCTTTACTAAATAAATAACAGAACACTTTTTCTTGACTCTGTAAAATTTATATGTTAAAATTTTTATGAAAACATAGATAAAAAAGATATGACACAATTCTTTTCAAATGCGGAGGTAAATTATGAAAAAGAAACTATTCGCCGTAACCGGAATATTGGCGATCATTGCGATCATTCTGTTTGTCGGATTAAGCAAAAAGCACAGCGGCGAAATCACATCGTTTGACCAGCTCAAAAAGCCGGGGGTGAAGATCGGTACTCAGTCCGGTTTGCCGGAATATGAGAATCTGAAGAGAGATTATCCCCTTGCGGAGGTCATAGCATACAATGATAATCCCCTGGCTTACAAGGACGTGGCAAATGGTCGGCTTGACGCTTATGTTTATGCCCGGAGAGAGATGGAGTTTGCCTTAGCCAACGGAACGACAGGCGTGCGGCTTTTGAACGAAAACTACAGCAAAAAGACTGTTGCGGTCGGCATTTCGCCTAATTCGCCCATTACAGGGCTTCAGGAGAAGCTCAACACTTTCATCGCGGAGCTTCGCGCCGACGGAACGCTGGACGATATGTATAAGCGCTGGGTAATACAGGGCGACGATACCATGCCTGAAATTGCCGTACCCGATAATCCGTCGTACCATCTTCGCATAGGCACTACGGGCACCGTGATGCCTTATTCTTACTATGTCGGAACGGAGCTGCGCGGCTATGATATTGAGCTTGCGTACAGATTTGCCGCATGGTTGGGAGCGGATATCAAATTCCAGGTATATGATTTCGGCGGGATCATTACCGCTGCCGCTGCAGGAGATATAGACTGCATCATGTCCAATCTCTATCATACAGAGGAAAACGATGATGCGATCCCGTTTTCCGATCCACTGTTTGACGTGGAGATAACCGCAATGGTATGTGATACCGGAGCAACGGCTCCTGCCGCAGCCAAGCCGGAATACAGTGAGTATTCTGAACTGAGCGGAAAAAGGGTGTCCATGCTCACGGGTGCGCCCCTTGAAAATCTTGTGCTAAGCAAAGTACCGGATGTGGGTGAGTTTTCGTACTATAATAATAACCCTGATATGGTCATGGCGCTTAAAGCCGGGAAGACGGATGCCATCATGTCAAACAACGCAGTGGGGGCGCTTATCGTAAACCGAAACCCTGAGCTTGCACTGTTTCCGCAGGGTTTGCGGAAAAGTGCTTTCAGCATTGCGTTTGCAAAGGGCGATCCGGAGCGGGATGTTTGGCAGAAAGCTTATGAATCGATCCCCGAGGAGACGAAGCAAGCACTTTGGAAAAAATGGACCGGTTCCGATGATAGTGTAAAGACGCTGCCTGAACAGGACTGGCCCGGTCTGAACGGCACGGTTCAGGCTGCCGTCTGCGACACGCTTGAACCCTTGAGCTATTCGGGCGATGGCGGACAGCTCTTGGGCTTTGATATCGAGATGATCCTTCTGATCGCAAAGGAGCTGGATGTACATGTTGAGTTTACCGGCATGGAATTATCCGCGATATTGTCATCAGTACAGTCGGGAAAGGCGCTGATCGGCGCCGGATCAATTATCGTAACGGAGGAGCGAAAGCAGGCGGTTGATTTCGTGGAACATTATCCCGCGGAGTTCGTGCTTGCCGTGCGCGCAACGCAGCCGACCGCAGGTTCGACAGAAGTGCTTGGAGATATGGGGCGTGCTGACAAAGATGACGCGAATCCGAACAGCGGAAATTTCTTTACATCGATCTGTGACAGCTTTAAGAAAACATTTATTCTGGAAGACCGATGGAAATTGTTCATTGAGGGCATAGGAACAACAATGGTGATCACAGTTCTTTCCATTATTTGCGGTACGATACTGGGCTTTTTCGTGTTTATGATCTGCCGGAAGGGAAACCCTGTCGTCAATACGATCACGCGCTTTTGTGTGTGGCTCGTTCAGGGAATGCCGGTTGTAGTGCTTCTCATGATCCTGTACTACATAATTTTCGGTAAGGTGTCTATCTCCGGGACGGTAGTATCAATATTCGGATTCACACTCATCTTCGGCACCGCAGTCTTCAATATGCTGAAATCCGGCGTTGGAGCTGTTGATAACGGACAGACTGAGGCAGCCTACTCCCTGGGTTACACAGACCGGCGTGCGTTTTACCGTGTTGTGCTGCCACAGGCGCTGCCGCATTTTATGCCGGCATACAAAGGTCAGATCATAGCTCTCATCAAGTCTACCGCCGTTGTCGGCTATGTAGCGGTGCAGGATCTCACCAAGATTGGCGATATTATCCGAAGCCGGACATATGAGGCATTCTTCCCTCTTATTGCCGTGGCTATCGTTTATTTCATCCTTGCGGCGATCCTGACCTTTATCGTGAATAAGATCGAGATCCGCATCGACCCGAGACGCCGATCGCCTAAGGATATTCTGAAGGGAGTGACCGTTAAATGATCGAACTTATCCATCTTGAAAAGAAATATGAAAATGTCACGCCTCTCGAGAACGTGAACGCACTTATAAAAGACGGGGATGTTATCTCCGTCATCGGTCCCTCCGGTACGGGAAAATCCACGCTCATCCGCTGCATCAACATGCTGGAGCGCCCTACAAACGGGCAGATCATATTGGACGGAGTTAACATCACCGCGCCCGGTTATGATTTGATGCGCCCAAAAGGAGCTGACACGGCGGTTCATTCGTAATCTGAAGGTTTTAGAGTTTCT
>CAMNAT010000116.1 GCA_946531785.1 uncultured Oscillospiraceae bacterium | reverse complement strand
CGCGGCTTCAGGAACTGATGGAGTCAGGGATAGACTATCTGAGTGGTATTACCGAGACGGCGATGGATGCCGCAGCTGTAAATCCAATCGTGAAAGGGCTTGTTATAGACGGTATATTTGCGGGAGTGGGAAGCGTTCTGAGCTTCCTGCCCATAATCGTCATAATGTTTCTGTTTCTATCCTTGCTTGAGGACAGCGGATATATAGCGCGCGTAGCGTTTTTTATGGATAAGCCGCTCAGAAGGCTCGGACTTTCGGGACGAAGCATAGTACCGCTGCTTGTGGGCTTCGGCTGCTCTGTTCCGGCAGTTATGGCGACGAGAACGCTGCCGAGTGACCGAGACCGGAAGATGACGATCCTTCTGACCCCGTTTATCAGCTGCAGTGCGAAGCTGCCT
Organism: uncultured Oscillospiraceae bacterium; assembly: GCA_946531785.1. GTDB lineage: Bacteria > Bacillota > Clostridia > UBA1381 > UBA1381 > Ornithomonoglobus. The sequence continues at coordinate 6,490 of CAMNAT010000116.1, read as the reverse complement.
ATATACGGATTCTTTGTAAATGCATTTTTCCCGGCATATGCGGGGCCGATAATGGTAGGCTTGTATTTCCTGGGGATAATGATCGGAATATTATCAGCGTCATTATATAAGCATACGCTGTTCAAGGGCGAGCCTGTGCCGTTTGTTATGGAGCTTCCGAACTACAGGCTTCCGGGAATTAAGAATTCGCTGCGGCTGATGTGGGAGAAGGCAAAGGACTTCCTTACGCGCGCATTTACGATAATACTTGTTGCAACTGTGGCTGTATGGCTGCTAAAGCGCTTCGGTATCGGCTTCAACTATGTTGAGGATCCGGAGGACAGCATTCTTGCAATGATCTCGGGCCTGATAGCACCATTGTTTGCGCCGATAGGCCTCGGTGACTGGCGCATAGTGACGGCTCTCATAAGCGGCTTTATGGCAAAGGAGAGTGTTGTATCAATGCTAGGTGTGCTGTTCGGCAGTAGTCTTACAGCGGTGATGTCAACAGTTACAGCGGCCTCGCTTCTTGTGTTCAGTCTGCTTTATACACCATGCGTTGCAGCAATAGCTTCAATAAAGCGTGAGCTTGGCGCGAAATGGGCTGTTGGAGTCGTGTTCTGGCAGTGCGCCATAGCATGGCTCGCTTCGCTTATTGTTGTTCTGATAGGAATCTGTATAAAATAGTCTTTAAAAATAAAAAGCTTTGGGGTAGAATACAAGTAATGATTATGATACAGAGGGAAGATAAATGTTTTTATCGGATAAATGGAAGGATTACAGGATAGTCGACGCGTCCGGCGGTGAAAAGCTGGAGTATTGGGGCAAGTACCTTTTGCGTCGACCGGATCCGATCGCGGTCTGGGACGATAAGCACGATATACAGAAGTGGAACCGTGTGGATGCATGGTATCACAGGTCGACCAAGGGCGGCGGCAGCTGGCAGGTGTTCAACAAGCAGATACCTGATGAATGGCAGATATGCTACAGGGAGCTTGTATTTAATGTGCGTCCGACCGGCTTCAAGCATACGGGCTTGTTCCCGGAGCAGGCTGTCAACTGGGATTGGATATCGGGGCTTATCACCGAGGCGAGGAGACCTATAAAGGTCCTGAATCTGTTTGCATATACAGGCGGCGCGACTGTCAGCGCACTTGCGGCAGGTGCGGAGGTATGCCATGTTGACGCGTCAAAAGGTATCGTGACATGGGCAAAGAAGAATGTGGAGTCATCAGGACTTGCCGATCGGCGTGTGCGTTATATCGTTGATGATGTGGTCAAGTTCGTAAAGCGCGAGATTCGCCGTGGCAATAAATATGATGGCATAATCATGGATCCTCCGTCATATGGGCGAGGCCCGTCGGGGGAGCTGTGGAAGATAGAGGATGCGTTGTTCCCACTCGTCAAGGATTGCACAGAGCTTTTATCGGATGCTCCGCTGTTTATGCTCATAAACTCATATACGACTGGCCTTTCGGCGACAGTGCTTAAAAATGTCTTGTCTGTTACGACGATAAAAAAGTTCGGCGGGATTATGGAAGCTGATGAAATAGGGATTCCTATAGAGAGCGGAATGGTGCTGCCATGCGGTATCTCCGCAAGATGGAGCAAGATTTGAGGATGATGATATGCTTAAAAATAAAACTATAGTTCTTGGCGTGACGGGCTCTATTGCGGCGTACAAGATAGCAAATCTTGCGCGGATGCTGAAAAAGCTCGGTGCAAATGTGCATGTGCTTATGACAAGGAACGCGGAGAATTTTATAAACCCGTTCACATTTGAGACGCTCACGCAGAATAAATGTCTCATCGACACCTTTGACAGGAGCTTTGAATACAGCGTTGAGCATGTTTCGATAGCGAAGCAGGCGGATGTAGTTATGATCGCACCGGCATCAGCGAATGTTATAGGTAAGATAGCAAACGGGATAGCTGACGATATGCTGACTACGACTGTGATGGCATGTCCGTGCAAAAAGATAATAGCACCTGCTATGAATCATAACATGTATCATAACCCGATTGTGCAGGATAATATAGAAAAGCTCAGGAGATTTGGTTATGAGATCGTAACACCGGCGCATGGTATGCTAGCAAACGGCGATATGGGTGACGGGCGAATGCCCGATGAAGAGCTGCTTCTGGAATACATATTGCGTGAGGCATATCGTGAAAAGGATCTTGCCGGCAAGCGTGTGCTGGTAACAGCCGGCGCTACTCAGGAGCCTATTGACCCGGTGCGTTATATAACCAATCATTCAACGGGTAAGATGGGTATAGCCATAGCCCGCGCTGCAATGTACAGAGGCGCAGAGGTCACGCTTATAAAGGCGCATACAGATGTTGCCCCGCCGCCATTTGTGAAGGTCATTGATGTTGTGACGGCAGATGATATGTATAACGCAGTGACGGAAAATGATGCGGATATTATCATTAAGGCCGCGGCTGTGGCGGATTATACACCTATTGAGACTGCAACGGAAAAGATCAAAAAGACGGATGGGGAGAGCGCAATAAGCTTGCGCCGCACAAAAGATATATTGAAGGCTTTGGGGGAGGATAAAAAAGCATTCCTCTGCGGCTTTTCCATGGAGACCGAGAATGTTCTGGAGAACTCAAGGAAAAAGCTTGTAAAGAAGAATCTTGACATGATCTGTGCAAATTCGCTGCGTCAGGAGGGCGCGGGCTTTGGTACGGATACGAATATAATAACGATCATAACTCCGGATACGGTGACTGAACTGCCGAAGATGAGCAAGCTTGATGCGGCAAATGTAATACTTGATAAGATCATAGGAGAGCTTGATAAATGAGAATGCGTAAAAAGAAGAATTGCGCCGCGCGTATAGAGCGCTGTGCAAGTCTGCATATAACAGAGCCGGAGAGCTTCAAGGGTAAATGGCACGATGTATTCGGCAATGATAATCCTATCCATATAGAGATCGGCTGCGGCAAGGGCGCTTTTGTCACAGGCATGGCAAGGATGTATCCCGACATAAATTTTATTGCAATAGAAAAGGTCGAGGATGTTATCGTGATGGCAATGGAGCGGGCTATGCGTGAGGAGCTTACAAATGTCAGATTCATGGATATGGATGCTGAAAGGATAGAGGACTTTTTTGAAAAGGGTGAGATCTGCCGGATATATCTGAACTTTTCCGATCCGTGGAAAAAGAGCAGACAGGCAAAACGGCGGCTCACACACAAAAACTTTCTTGACAGATATAAAAATGTTCTTAACGAGGGTGATTATATCTGGTTTAAAACAGACAATATGAAGCTGTTCGAGTTTTCGCTCAACTCGTTCGCTGCTGAAAATTTTAAGCTTGAAAACATTACTCTCGATCTGCATAATTCTAAGTTTGAGGGAAATGTAGTAACAGAATATGAACAGAAATTTGTTGACCTTGGTCAACCTATATATAGGCTTGAAGCCGTAAATCTTGGATGGAGGGACGAAAGATGAAACATCATGGAAATAGGGTAGACGATATCAGAATAGCGTATGTCGGAGGGGGCTCGCGCGGTTGGGCGTGGGGGCTTATGTCCGATTTGGCGCGTGTGGATGATATTTGCGGTACAGTGTATCTCTATGATATAGATCATAAGGCGGCACATTATAATGAAGTGATCGGCAACGGTATAAAGGAGCTGGAGGATTGCAAGTCACCGTGGAATTACAAGGCGGTAGACACGCTGGAGGAGGCTCTTAATGGTGCGGATTTTGTGGTCATCTCGATCCTGCCGGGAACTTTCGATGAGATGGAGTCGGATGTACATACGCCTGAGAAGTACGGGATATACCAGTCTGTCGGAGATACGGCGGGTCCGGGAGGCATAATCCGCGCATTGAGAACTATACCGATGCTTGAGGTCATCGCAAAGGCGGTCAAGGAATGCTGTCCTGACGCATGGGTGATAAACTATACAAATCCGATGACCGTATGTATGCAGGGGCTGTATCGTGCATTCCCTGAGATAAAGGCGTTTGGTTGCTGCCATGAGGTGTTCGGAACGCAGAAGTTCTTAGCAGAAGCGGCGGCTGAGATCCTCGGCATAGAAAAGCCCGAAAGAAGTGAGATAAAGATAAATGTTCTGGGCGTGAACCATTTCACATGGATCACGAAGGCGAACTATCGCGAGTACGATCTTTATCCTGTATACCGCGAATTCTGCGAGAAGCACAAGGACGGCTGCGAGGCGCAGGCGGATACAAACTGGATGAATAATTCATTCATATCCGCAGAAAAGGTAAAGATGAATCTGTTCCTGCGCTTTGGCTATATTGCCGCAGCCGGCGATCGACATCTTGCTGAATTCTGCCCCGGCAACTGGTTTTTGAAGGATCCTGAAACGGTTTCAGAATGGAAGTTTGGTCTTACATCCGTAAAGTGGCGTAAGGATGATCTTGTAAAGCGTCTTGAAAAGAGTCAGGAGCTTTATGATGGCAAGAAGAAGTTTGAGATCAACGAAACGGGCGAGGAGGGTGTGCGCCAGATGCGCGCGCTGCTCGGGCTCGAGGATATGGTCACGAATGTGAATATTCCCAATAAGGGTCAGATACCGAATCTTCCCATGGGTGCGGTGGTGGAGACGAATGCAAGGTTCTCCGCAGATTCCGTTGAGCCGGTATTTGCCGGAGCGATACCTGAGGAGATATATCCGCTCGTCAGCCGTGTATCTGCCGAGCAGCAGATAATATCTGATGCATGCTATGAGCGTGATCTCGATAAGGCGTTTAATGCGTTCATATGTGATCCGCTTGTAACAACGATAGGCTGGGATGATGCTAAAAAGCTGTTTGATGAAATGGTCGAAAACACAAAAGCATATCTCGGAGAATACTTAAAGTGATAACAAAAAAGCTGTGGAAGCATCCACAGCTTTTTTTGTTATACTATCTGTTTTAAATACTTTTTATACTTGCGGCTGCCTACCTTGACATAGAGCTCGCGATTATGCTTATAAAGCTCTGCGATTATATCAACGATCTTTTTTTCGTCATATCCCTCTACGCTCATAAAGCAGCAATCTCCGTCCATTGTTTCAAGATAGAAAATATCTATAGAATCAATGAGATTACGCCTTGTGCGGCTCGGAGCGTGCTCATATGGATATACAGCTTTGTTGAATTTCTTTCCCGCCTCGCTCATGTTGCGGCGGACAAATTCTTTTGTTCCTATGAGTATGCAGTCAATGTCTATCTCGGGTATCTTTGAAAGCTTTGTTTTTGCGGGCTTCAGGTCCGAGAAAAATCCGCGGCCGTTATCATAGGGGATGAAGTCTGTTGACCAGCTCTTCATATATAGCACACCCTGCTTAAGCTTTATGTATGTGCCGAAAACGGAGTTGATCTTGAGCAGCATCAAAACGATGAATATTATAGCTGCGATGCCGAACAGAACTCCATAGAGCGTCATACCCGAAGCAAGATCATATACCGACATTATAACCGAGAACAATGCCAGCGCAATGAACGCGGCTATCGTGATAACAGCTCTGCTGCGTGTTGACCTATCAGCGGTCGCCGTATATGTCTTTGCCATGTCAGCCCTCCTCGTGATATATTCGTCTTCCTCCGCAGAATTGTGAAGCGTAATACGGAGTGTCTATCGACTGATACTGTATAACTGTGCCTGTGTGCGGTGCATGTATCATCATGCCGCCGCCGGCGTATATGCCGACATGGTGTACATTGCCGCTCTTCTGGAAGAATACCAGATCGCCCGGCTGGAGCTCATCACGCGATACCGGAACGCCTTCAAGATACTGGCTTTGCGAAACACGGCTGATATTGATGCCGAGATTTCTGTATACATACTGGCAAAGACCTGAGCAGTCAAAGCCATTAGTTGTTGTACCGCCCCAGAGATAGGGGATGCCGAGATATTTTTCTGCCTCTGCGACGATCGCCCTGCCAAGTGAGCTGCTCTCAATGAACATGCCGCGGTTGTAAAGGCTGATACCGTTTTCATCGACAAGCAGATCGTGGTTTGCGCTGCCTGTGAAGTATTCTACCTTCTGCTGGCTGTTTGCGAGCAGCTTGTATAGATCGGTAGCCTTGACTTGCTTTTGTGTTATCTTTTTTCTCTTGACCTTTTTGCCGTTTATATCTGTATCGATTATATCCTCGTCATAGAAGTACACAAGCCCCATTTCTTCGTCCTCATAAACGGGGAAGAACTTCTCGCCGTCCTCAAGTATGTACTCGGTTATCACCGGCTCAGGCAGTCTGACCTCGACATTTATTTCGCTGTCAGCCTTGATGATCTCTTTGGAGCCGCGGCGGATAGCATAAACATGTATGCTGTACTTTCCCGGCTCAATGTTCTTTATGTTGGCGGACGTGGTATCAGTAACTGTTTTTGTGAGAGCCATTTTGCCGTCTTCATCGTAAACATCTATAATAAAGCATGAATATAGATCGCTGGACCATTCGATATTAAGGTGGTCATCGTCTGTAACAAGCTCTGTCGCGGGTGATGTTATGCTTACGGCGTTTTGGGCGGTG
>CAMNAT010000115.1 GCA_946531785.1 uncultured Oscillospiraceae bacterium | reverse complement strand
ATCTTTGATCCAAGGTCGAAATGGACGGGCGAGATAAAGAAGCTGCCCTCCAAGGGCAAGAACTCCCCCTATGACGGCTTTGAGCTGTACGGCAAGCCGGAATATGTCCTCGTCGGCGGCGAGATCATTATAAATCAATATGAACTAATGAAATAAGAGGTAAAGAACATGTCAGTAGACTTACTTGTAAAGAAAATAAAGGAAAAGGGTAACCCGTCCGTTGCGGGGCTTGACCCGAAGGTGGAATATGTGCCGCAGTATATACGCGAGAGGGCGTATAAGGAATACGGCAAAAATCTCAAAGGCGCGTGCGAGGCAATATGGGAGTTCAACAAGGGACTTATAGATGCGCTTTATGACGTAGTTCCGGCGGTAAAGCCGCAGAGCGCGTTCTATGAGATGTACGGCATCCACGGCGAGGAGGTGCTGCACCGCACGATAGAGTACGCGCATGAGAAGGGGCTGTATATCATCCTTGATGTAAAGCGCAACGATATCGGCTCGACCGCCGAGGCGTATTCAAAGGCGTATCTCGGCTCGGTGGATATAGACGGCGAGAGCTTCTCACCCTGTCCGGTGGACTGCGTGACGGTGAACCCGTATCTGGGCACAGACGGAGTGAAGCCGTTTGTCGATGACTGCAAGGCGCTTGATAAGGCGATATTCGCGCTCGTAAAGACCTCGAACCCGTCCTCAGGCGAGCTTCAGGATATGATGACGGGCGATAAGCATATATATGAGCATGTAGCGGAGCTTGTGAACGGCTGGAACAGCGATACGATAGGAGAGAGCGGCTACGGCGCTGTCGGCGCGGTGGTAGGCGCGACATATCCGGAGCAGGCAAAGGTTCTGCGTCAGATCATGAAACAGAGCTATTTCCTCGTACCCGGCTACGGCGCGCAGGGAGGCGGAGCAATGGGCGTAAAGCCGTGCTTCAATGATGACGGGCTCGGCGCGATAGTGAATTCCTCGCGCGGCATCATGTGCGCATACAAAAAGGGCGACTGGAAGGAAGAGCAGTTTGCCGAGGCGGCAAGAGCCGAGGCAATAAGAATGAAAAACGATATTGTAGGTGTATTATGAAACAAACATATAAATGTAAGCTGAGACTAAAGACCGAGATCGCGCCGGGCATCTTTGACTATGTTGTCGAGGCGCCGGAGATCGCGGCGGAGGCAAAAACGGGTCAGTTTTTGCACATCAACTGCGGCGGCAGGACGAGCCTGCGCCGCCCGATAAGCATTTGTGATTTTGACGAGGGCTTTGTGCGCTTCGCGTTCCAGGTAAAGGGCGAGGGTACCGAAAAGCTTTCAAGGCTCGATCCGGGCGATGTCATAGACATTATGGGACCGCTCGGCAACGGCTTTACCGTAAATGAGGGTGAGCGCGCCGTAATAATCGGCGGCGGCATAGGTGTTTTCCCGCTGCTGCGTCTTGCGCGGTATCATCAGGACGCGCCGGTGTTCTTGGGCTTCCGCACAAAGGAGCTCATCTGCATGGAGGATGACTTCAACGAGGCGAACGATAATGTCGTTATCTGCACCGACGACGGCTCATACGGCTATAACGGCTTCGCGGTGGCGGCGATGGGCGAGTACCTGATGGAGCATGAGGTGGACATGATCTACTGCTGCGGTCCCACGCCGATGCTGAAAACCGTTAAGCAGATAGCGGAATACCGCAGGATACCGTGTCAGATATCCCTCGAGCAGCGCATGGGCTGCGGAATAGGCGCGTGCCTTACATGTGTGTGTGAAACAAAGGGCGAGGGCATGGCAAAATATAAGCAGGTATGCTCCGCAGGCCCGGTATTTGATTCGCGGGAGGTGATCCTATGACGGACAGATTGAAAATAGATTATTGCGGGATAGAGTTCAGGAACCCGATCGTGACCGCTTCGGGCACCTTCGGCTTCGGCTATGAATATGACGAGTACGCGCCGCTGTCAGAATACGGCGGCATCGGCACAAAGGGACTCACGCGCAAGCCGCGCGAGGGCAACAAGCCTCCGCGTATCGCCGAGACTCCCTCGGGCGTTTTAAACAGCGTGGGACTCCAGAATCCGGGTGTGGATGTATTTGCAGAGCATATAATGCCGGCGCTCAGTGAGCAGTTCGACACTCATGTTATCGCGAACATGTCCGGCAACACGATAGAGGAATATGCCGAGATGGCGGAGATCCTCTCAGGCACGGACGCGGCGATAATAGAGATGAACATATCGTGTCCGAATGTAAAGCACGGCGGGCTTGCGTTCGGAACGGACGCGGCAGTTGTCGAGGAGCTTACGCGCGAGGTGAAAAAGCGCTGCAAAAAGCCGCTTGTCGTAAAGCTTTCACCGAATGTAACATCGGTTGCCGAGATAGCGAGGGCTGCCGAGGCAGGCGGTGCTGACGGTGTTTCACTTATAAACACTCTGCTCGGCATGAAGATAGATATCAATACCCGCAGACCGATCCTTGCAAACAACACAGGCGGTCTCTCAGGTCCCGCGGTAAGACCTGTGGCAGTCCGCATGGTGCATGAGGTGTATAATGCGGTGAATATACCCATAATCGGAATGGGCGGCGCGATCTGCGCCGAGGATGTAATAGAGTTCATGCTCGCCGGAGCGCGGCTCGTCGCACTCGGAACGGGACTTTTCATGCGTCCGGGGATGATATTCGACATCAAGCAGGGGCTGGTCGACTATATGGACAAATTCAACATAAACAATATCTCCGAAATAGTCGGAAAGCTCGAACTTAACCAATAAAAATGGAAATATATGGTGCAACATCTGTTTTTTGAACAAAAAAATCTGATTATTTGCACAATAAAGGAAAAAGAACCCTTGTAAAATTCGCACAAATCCGTTATAATATATTTAGATGATTTGTACGATTTAACAAGGATTCTTTTTATTCTACACAAAATGAGGAGGTTGTGCTATGGCAAAAAAAGATAAGGCTCAGGAAACCAGCCTTGCCAAGAAAAACAAATGGGTACAGATCAAGCGTGACAAGTGGATGTATTTGCTTCTCTTGCCGGGCGTTTTGTACTTTATCATCTTCAAGATCATCCCGCTCTGGGGTATCTTTATCTCAATGAAGGACTTCTACGCAGGTGTTCCGTTTATGAAGGCGCCGTGGGTAGGTCTCGAGAACTTCACAAGATTTTTCAGTTCATACGGATTTGTGCGTCTGTTGACGAACACTCTTATAATCTCACTGATGAACATTATCTTGTATTTCCCGCTGCCTATTATCCTTGCTCTTCTCCTTAACGAGATCAGAGTACAGTGGTATAAAAAGGTATTGCAGACTTTGGTATATGTACCGCATTTCGTATCAATGGTTGTCATCGCATCAATTACATTGATGCTCTTAAAGCAGCCGGCGTCAGAGACGAGCGCGGGCGGTGCTATCTATGAGATCACAAAGGCTCTTACGGGCACAGGTGAGACATGGATGGAAAGTAAGGTAGCTATCTATTTCGTACTTCTTGTACAGGTCATCTGGAAGGAGACAGGCTGGGGAACGATCATCTTCCTCGCGGCTCTCGCAGGCGTTGATGTTGAGCAGTATGAGGCTGCTATAGTTGACGGCGCTACCCGCTTCCAGCAGCTTATATACATAACGATCCCGGCGATCATGACGACGGTTGTTACTATGTTCATCCTGAGAATGGGCTCCGTGCTCGATACAGGCTTTGAGCAGATCATCCTTATGCAGAACGATGTTAACCGTTCGGCAACAGAGACATTTGACACCTATGTATATAACATAGGTAGAGTAGACGGTAACTACGGTTATTCAACGGCGGTCGGCCTGTTCAAATCCGTAGTCAGCCTAATATGTATCCAGGCTGCCAACAGACTTGCTAAGCGTGCGGGTCAGGCAGGCTTATTCTAAGAGCAGGGAGGTAACGAATAATGATCAGTATTAAAAGAAAAACTTTAGGCGATGTCATTATGGATGTCGTTGTATATGTTCTCCTTACCGTCCTTGCAGTAGTAATGGTAATCCCGTTTATATATGTTATCGCGGCATCGTTTGCGGACGAGACATATATGGCAAAGACACCGATGTTCCTCTTCCCGGCACAAACATCGTTCAACGCATACATAACGATGTTCTCCGGTAAGGTCGGTGAGCAGGTTATCCGCTCGCTTATCATATCGGTATGTATAACACTTGTGGGAACGCTCGTAAACCTGTTCTTCACCACGACCATGGCTTACGGTCTCTCACGCTCGAACCTTATAGGTAAAAAGGCGATACTTAACCTCGTGCTCTTCACGATGGTATTCGGCGGCGGTATGATCCCGACCTTCCTGTTGGTAAGAAGTCTGGGAATGTACAACTCATATGCGTCTCTTATCATCCCGGGTGCGATCTCGGCATATAACATGCTCATAATCCGTAACTTCTTCATGGATCTGCCCGCAGGTCTTGAGGAGGCAGCGTCCATCGACGGCTGCACGGATATAGGTATATTCGTAAAGATAGCTCTTCCGCTTTCACTTCCGGCACTTGCGACCTTCGGTCTGTTCTATGCCGTAGGTCACTGGAACGGCTATATGACAGCTCTTCTTTATCTCACGGATTCAAAGAAGTATCCGTTCCAGCTCGTGCTGAAGAACCTCATCTCGCAGACAGGTCTTGCAGAGACAACAGCCGGCGATCAGGATCCGCCTGAGGAGACATTGAAGATGGCTATCATCGTTGTAGGTACAGTTCCGATCCTTTGCGTATATCCGTTCCTGCAGAAGCACTTTGCGGCAGGCGTAATGGTCGGCGCGATCAAGGGTTAATAAGGAGGGCGAAAGAATGAAGAATTATAAGAGAATCATCGCATCCTCATCAGCGCTTGTTCTTGCGGCAGCATCGCTTGCAAGCTGCGGCTCGAGCGCTACACCGGTCGGCAGAGACACAAAGGTGCCGACGATCTCGGTAATGACACAGCAGAACAACATCACATCAGCCGATCAGAGATCACCTGTAGTTCAGGAGATCGAGAACTATCTCGGCAAGAAGATGGGTGAGAAGTATAATAAGGAATACGATCAGGTAAAGATAGACTTCCAGTGGACCCCGTCATCGGGCTACATGGAGAAGGTAACGGCGGCGATGGGCGCAAACGAGTATCCTAAGGTAATGCTCGTTACCGACCGAAGCTCATCCGTTATCCAGAACTCAAAGGTGGGCACCTTCTGGGATCTCACAGGCAAGTTCGAGGAAAAGGATTCAGAGGGAAATCTGAAGTATCCGTATCTTGCACAGTCTAACCCGATAGTAAACAGAAACATCTCAGTTGACGGTAAGCTTTACGGCATCTACCGCGCAAGAGTTATCGGTCGTCAGGGCATGATCTTCCGTAAGGACTGGACAGAGAATCTCTATAAGAAGGGAGTTATCGATTTCCAGGTACCCGACACTGTAGAGGATCTTGACAAGATGGTACGCGCGTATAAGGATAACGATCCTGACGGCAACGGCAAGGACGATACATACGGCATGATCATCACAAGCTTTATCGACGGTCCTGTAGGCAACCTCGCTATCTGGTGCGGCTCGCCTAACGAGTGGGGCTATGACGATGAGGCTAAGATGTGGAAGCCGTGGTTCATGTCAGAGGGCTATTTCAAGGCACTCACACTTATCCGCGACTGGTACGCAGATGGCTATGTAAACAAGAACATGGTATCGCTTGACGCAGACAAGTGGGATAACGAGTTCTTAAACGGCTATGGCGGCATCCAGATAGACGTTGCTGACCGCGGCCGCCGTAACGCAGGCAAGATGGAGGATCCGGATTCAGTTGATATCATCGGTTATGTACGCACAGACCGCGAGAGCGATCCTAAGATCTGGCCGACAACAGGTCATATGGGCTACTATGTAATCCCGCAGCCGGCAGTTCCGGACGAGGCTGATCTCGACTTCATCCTCTCCGTTCTTGACCAGTGTAACGATCCGTATGTAGTAGGTCTCTGTAACTACGGTATAGAGGGCATTCACTATGATCTCGACGCTAACGGCAAGGTGGTTCAGAAGAAGGCGGACGACGGCAAGACCAATTATAAGGCTGAGGACTATGCAGACCTCAACCAGTTCTCAATGGGTGTTACCGACGGTCCGGAATACCTCAAGACTGCGTTCTCAACAAAGGCAGCCGAGACTGTAGATCGTGTTCAGAAGAATAACGAGCAGTACGCCGTTATGAACCCGATGGCTCCGTACACATCCAAGTCATTCGCTACATCAGGCACAATGATGAACGCTATCTTCTCAGAGGCGAGAACAAACTATCTCGTTGGCAAGATAGACGAGGCAGGCTACAAGCAGGCTATCGAGGACTGGATGAAGATGGACGGCGAAAAGGTTATGCAGGAGTATGCCGAGGCATACGAGGCTGACCCGCTCAACGACCTTGACGGCGACGGCAAGGCAGACATCCCCGACGAGTACAAATTCAAGTTCAGATTTGGTAATGTCAAATCAGAGTGATAATTAATATACATGGGCACCGCTTATGCGGTGCCTTTGTTTTTGAACTAAATTTATTGACAACCGATAATTTGTGTGATAGAATAGCATAGGGGTGTATCTGATAAATTTATCAGGAGGACATCACTATGAACATTGCAAACAATCTGAAGGCGATCGACGGGATAAAGGCTGAGATACTATCCGAGGTCGCCAACATGTACAGGCTGCTCGCCGACTATGACGAGCTTGCCGATTACGGCAGTGTGGAAAGCTCCGTAGCGACCATGATCGCCATGGACTATATCCTCGCCTCACATCTGGGTATCACCTATCAGGTGCTCGATACCCATATATGTGAGCTGCTGAAGCTTGCAGAAGAGAACGGACATTCGCTTGAGACAGAGTTCGGCGATATGTCATCACTATATAAGCATATAAAGAA
>CAMNAT010000114.1 GCA_946531785.1 uncultured Oscillospiraceae bacterium | reverse complement strand
CCCGCGCAAAGGCGGACGCGCACAGAAGCATCCGCAAAAAGAGCGGTAAAAAAGCCCGCAGCAAGGACGCGGGTGAAGAAATTGAATATAAAGGAAAAGCTTGTCCGCACCGGAGAGATGGACTACATGCTGCTTTTCATGGTAATATTGATCGTGGCGGTGGGAGCCATCATCATGCTCTCGGCATCCGCGCCGTCGGGCAGCCGCATCTACGGCGACCCGTATTACTATTTCAAGCGTCAGATGCTGTTCATCGTCATGGGCTTTGCGGGCATGTTCGTCGTGTCGCGAATAAATCTTGACAGCTTTTTAAAGTACATACCGAGGGCGTTCGGGATATGTGTGCTGCTGCTAGTGCTGGTGCTGATCCCGGGAATAGGCGTGGAATCGCACGGCGCGAGGCGCTGGCTGAACATCCCGTTCATCCAGCTTCAGCCGTCGGAGCTTATGAAGCCGATGATAGCAATGTTCATAGCGTATCTTGTAAAAATCGAGGTGCTCGATCTCAGGACGCTCCGTAGCAACCTCATGTGCGCGGGCTTCATCGGACTTGTGGCAGGTCTCCTGATGCTGGAGACGCATCTGAGCGGTACCATCGTTATCGTCGGTATTGCGGTATGCGTAATGCTTGCGGGCGGAACGCCGATAAAGCCGATGATCATCGGCGGCGTGATCATGGCGGTGCTGGTTATCATATATCTGCAGTTTGACTCGGTCAGAATGGCGCGAGTCACCGCGCTGGTCGACCCGTTTGCTGATCCGCAGAATACCGGCTATCAGATCTCACAGAGTATATACGCCATCGGCTCAGGCAGATGGTTCGGACTTGGACTCGGGCAGAGTGTTCAGAAGTATTCAAATCTGCCGGAGCCATATAATGACTTTATCTTCGCCATCGTCTGCGAGGAGCTGGGCTTCTTCGGTGGAGTGGTGGTGATCGCACTGTTTGTCGCGCTGATCGTGAGGGCGACGCAGATCGCAATGAACGCGCCGGATGTATGGTCGTCGCTGACCTGCGTGGGCATCGCCGCGCAGCTCGGCATCCAGACATTCCTTAACATGGGCGTGGCGGTGTCGCTGATACCGAACACAGGCGTGTCGCTGCCGTTCTTCAGCTACGGCGGCACATCGATCTTCACGCTGCTGCTGGAAATGGGAATACTTCTTAATGTTTCAAGAAAGAGTGTAAAATCATGAGAGTACTATTTGCCGGGGGCGGGACCGGAGGACATATAAATCCCGCAATATCCATTGCCGACTATGCAAAGCTCCGCGATAAGGAGCTTGAAGCGCTGTTCATCGGCACAAGGAAGGGCTTGGAAACAAGGCTTGTGCCGCGCGCGGGCTATGATATAAAATACATAGAGGTCGAGGGCTTTGACCGCAGGCATCTTTTAAAGAATGTTTCGGTAATAAAAAAGCTCTTAAAGGCGCAGAGCGACTGCCGCAGGATCATCCGTGAGTTCAGACCGGACTGCGTCATTTGCACCGGCGGCTATGTGAGCGGTCCGGTAACTATGGCGGCGGCAAAGGAAAAGGTTCCGGCGCTGATCCATGAGCAGAATGTCTACCCCGGTCTTACCGTAAAGGGCTCGGAGAAATATGTAAGATATTCCGCGCTCAGCTTTGACGAGACTATTAATTATATGAAGGAAAAGGAAAAGTGCGTTGTCACCGGCAACCCGATCCGCCCCGAGATCCTTGGCGCAGATAAGGGCACCGCACGCAAAAAACTGGGGATAGAGGAGCCGTTTCTCCTTATCTTCGGCGGCAGCCTCGGCGCGGATCGGATAAACGATACCGTTATCGAGCTTCTGCCGCGCATAAAGCGCGAGAACATCCGGCTGCTTTTCGGCACCGGCGAGCGCAATTTTGAAAAGATAAGCGCGGCGGCAAAGGAGAAGGGGATAACCGCGGCGGATAAAAATATCGAGATCGTTTCCTATATAAATAACATGGCAGAGGTCATGGCGGCGGCGGATGTGGTCGTTTCGCGTTCGGGCGCGATCACCGTTTCAGAGCTTGCGGCACTCGGCACGCCGTCGATATTGATCCCGTCACCGAATGTTGTCCGCAACCATCAGGAGCAGAACGCCCGCGCGATAGAAAAGAGCGGCGGCGCCGAGGTCATCACCGAGGCGGAGCTGACGGCGGATCTGCTGTTCAGAAAGATAAAGGCGCTCATCGGCGACGAGGCGCGCCGCGCGAGCATGAGCGCAAATCTTAAAAAGATCGCAAAGACCAACGCGCTTGAAAAGATCTATCAGCTGATGCTGAATATGACTGAAAAGTAAAAAAAAGCACCTATGCAACTCAACTTGCATAGGTGCTTTTATATTATCCCGCAGGATTTGGCATACGCTGTGAGCATTTCCTCGGCGTACATGCTCTGTGTGGGCGTCATCCTGCTGATTATCCTGTTTATCGGGTTTGATGCTGCTCTGGTGTATGTACCGAACAGGATATAGTCCGCATCGATGTCCAAAGCTCTGCATATCTCCATCAACGACGGGACAGACATCCCGTTCAGCCCGCGCTCAATATCGCTTATATGCTGATTGCTTACATTCAGTCTTTCCGCCAGACATTCCTGGGTCATATGCCGTTCCTGCCGTATTTTCCTGATGCGCTTACCGATCGGCTCATAGTCGTAATATTTTGCCTTGATCTTCATAATAATACCTTCTATCTCCGGTTGCGGACAATGCCGGGAGCTTCCCCCTTCGCCGTGAATGTGTCACTAATACACACCAGACATTGTCATCCATTTAACAATAGTATACACCAAATTCCTTAAAAATAATATAAATTTATTGTTTTAATTTAAAACTTCTACTTGACTTTCTGGAAATAATATGGTAAAATGTATAGCATCTATAATTATATTGGGAAATTATTGATCAATTCAAGGAAAAGGATAGGAGGGGTTTGAATTGAACATAGCAAAAAGGGCTATAGCCTTTGCGCTTGCCTCGGTGTTCACCTTCGGCACACTGGCATTCGCGGCGGAGGATTCCGTAACGATCACGCAGCGCGACAGCTATATCGACGAAAACGGCAACGGCAACCTTCGGTTTATAACCGAGGTTAAATTGGCTGCCGAAAAAGTAGTAGAAAGATTTGGTACATGGATAGTGCCGAAGGATTTGTTTAATGGCTGGGATAAGGAAACCGGTGAGAACAAAGTTCTGACTGTCGAGAACAATAAGGATTATATGATTACATCCACCGATGAAAACGGCAAACAAACAGGATATTTCACAACTGATATAATGGGCATTCCGGCAGATCTTTGCGGAGAGGAGTTTTACGCAAAGTCGTTTGTTGTTTATCAGGAGAACGGTGAATCCGTATGGAAGCAGGCTCCGCTTGCAAGCGATAATGTAAGGCGCAGCGAGCAGCAGAAGGAAGATAATGCAGGCGAGACAGATAAGATGTATATACCCCAGTATTATCATAGTGCAGACAACACTCACACTAATGTAAATAATGAAGTTAATGCTGATATTAACCGTTCAACGGCAAAGTTCATTACTAAGTTTGTAAATAATGATAAATACCT
Organism: uncultured Oscillospiraceae bacterium; assembly: GCA_946531785.1. Classification (GTDB taxonomy): domain Bacteria; phylum Bacillota; class Clostridia; order UBA1381; family UBA1381; genus Ornithomonoglobus. Next base: position 3,422 of record CAMNAT010000114.1, on the reverse strand, counting down.
TTACCGCGTTGGTAATGTCAACACGGTCAGCTTGAGCTCACTCTTCAGACGCGAGGGAACACCGATAACCCCGACTGTAACGGTAAGAAATATTGCCGGAGATGCCGGAGTCAGTGGTGATACTACAAGAACATATACGGCAGCAACTTGGGAAAACAGCTCAATACAGTTCACCGGCACAGGTATAGTTGAGGTAACTATATCCGAAGCCAATGCAAATGCTCCGATATTTGAGGCGTGCTCGCTTTTGCTTGAGGTAGTGGATGCGGTTAATGCGACAACGGCAAAGAGCGCAACGGCTAATAGTGTTGTACTGCTCAATGATGTGGGATTCAGCGCTGTTACGGTGAGCAACGGATACGCGATCTATGGTAACGGCTTTACAATGACAAGCTCAAGTGATATACCCGGAAGATACATGAGCTATGGTTATGTCACATTAGATAACGGCACACTTGATAATGTACAGGTCATTTGTCCGAATTTTTCACAACAGTTTTTATATACTTACGATAATGAATATAAGAACAGTGTGAGAACAGACGGCACATATCCAAACAGCCGCTGTGGAGTTACAATGAGCGGCAGCAGCAAGATCCTGAACTCCTATGTCTCCGGCGGAAGAGCGGCTGTTTATGTAACGGGTGTTGATCAGCAGATAATCAATTCGACAATAAACGGCGGAGCGCTTGCAAATATCCATATTTCGTCAGCGAACTCGCTGCTCTTAAGAGATGTGACGACCATTCAGGTACCGACACAGGCTACTGTAAACGATACTTCGAAGACATTGTTGGGCTTAGGTGTCATTACTGTCTGTGAAGAGGACGGAAAAGCGACACCCATAACGCTTGAGGGAACTTTAAAACAGTATAACTGGGCAAAAAGCAGCTACAGCACATATGTTCCGTCTGCAGCAAGGTTTATACTGACATCGGCTCTGAGCCAAAACAGCTATGTACATAATTTTGACGGGTCAGATTGGGTGGACTTAGGCTTTGCATATCTGCCGTTTGAAGCCGGAAAACCGACCAGTATATCCATAACAGATAATCGGACAGATAAATCTGACAGACCTTACGATTCCGTCTCGATCTCGGGCGGCAAGGTATACTCTTATAAGAACACAAACGGAACGGATGAAGGTCTTAAGACAAAACCGGAGTTTACACCGAACGCATATGATTTTGTAGCTCCTCATATCAGCTTTAACGGCACATCTTCATTATGCACATACAATAACGGCACAAAGACACTTGCAGTGAAACTGGATGATAATAATCCATCCTATACCTTCAATTTTAGTGATGTTACAGTTTCAAAAAACGGTGATATACCATATGAAATATATGAAAATGGTACTAAGGTAACAGACAGCACGGTATTACTTAGCTCGTCCGCAACCAAGAAATACACATTAAAGTTTGACGATACAGAATTCTATGATAAGGATGGACAGCAAATAGTACAGACTATCCATTATGAATATCCGTTTACCGTAGCGGTAAGCTTGACGAGCCTGCCTGCGCCGACATCACTTGCGCCGTCCACACGCGATGCACTGGTCGTTGCGTCAAGCTACAATGGTACCTGGAACCTTGCAACACCGGCACTGAACGGCATAAAGGTAAAGGCATGGAATTCGGAGCTTGATGACTGGGAGGAGATAGATCTATCGGTATTCTGCCCGAGCACATCAGGACAGCAGAGCACAGATAAAACCATAACGCTGACAAGCAATAAGGGAACGCTTACGGTCACAGCGCCGGACAAATTCCAAGACGGCAACAGTATTTACGGTAAGCCTGTTGTTGTTGAAGATGAGCTTTATTTCGTACCTACGAGCGCATCAAAAGGATTGGTTAATTATAAAGAAGCGAACGGTGTAAGAACTGTTAAATTGGATTATACATTTACAGACACGAATAACAAATCATGCTTGTTCAGTATATCTTTCTCCGGTGGAGGATACAATCATGGACAGACTCAGTATTCCTATGATGATTTCGTGAAAGGCACAAAGACTGAGCTTACTGCCAGCGGCGGTGGTGGCGGCACTGGCTGCGTCGCAAAAGGCACGATGATAACGCTTGCGGACGGCTCAAAGAAGCCGATCGAGGATATTACAAAAGATGATGTGGTTATTGCACGAAACTTCTTTACGGGTGAGTATGCAACCACAAAGCCGATGCTTGTTATCCATCATGGAGATAATTTTTACGATGTGTTGACATTGAGCTTCAAAGATGGTACTAATATTGATGTCATTGGCGAACACGGCTTCTATGACATGGATGAAAATAAATTTGTATACTTTAATACTCAGAATGCAGGTGAGTATGTTGGTCATAGGTTCGTGAAGACTGACGGAGAGATAACAGGATCAATTACCTTAACAGGCTACAAAGTAGAGAACAGATATACCGGCAGCTACTCATTGGTTACACCTGTATACTTCAATTTTGTGGCAGAAGATTTGCTGAATGTTACACCGACATTGAAGATATTTGATGTCTTTAAATATGATGAGGGGTTGAAGTATAATGCAGCATCAATGAAGGCGGATACAGATAAGTATGGCACATATACATATGAAGACTTTAAAGACTACCTTACTTATGAGCAGTATGTCGCGCTCAATGCACCGTACTTCAAGGTGCCTGTAGAAAAGGGAGTGACAACATTTGATGAGCTGATACATTTGATAAACACCTTTGTAGCAGGTGATGGTAATTAAGCTAAAGGAGTGTGATAACCATGAACAATTTTGAAATGCCGGTGATGGAGTTGGTGAGCTTCTCGGTGGATGATATAATTCGCACAAGTGAAGGCGGAGGTTCTGGTGCTAACGGTTTCAGCATTGGCAATAATTATAAAAAAGCAGGACATGTGGATATGGGCAGTGATGCATCTAATATCACTAAAGCTTGGAGTGAAGCTATTTCAACCAATATGGGAGCATAAAAAGACTCAAACAACGCAATGCGTTGAAAAGTATAAAACATAAAAGATAGGAGGACTCAGATATGAGAATATTCAAAAAGGGCGCGGCTCTCGCGCTCGCAGCAGTAATGGCGCTTTCGTCAGCGCAGCTCGGTGTCATGGCGGCAGATCCGAACTTCCAGCCGGAACATGAGGGAACTGCCACGGTATCGAAGCTGAAGGATTTTGAGGGCGCGGCACCGCTATCAGCACAGGTCGAGGAGCTTAAGGGTGACGACCTTAATGTTACGCTCTCTACGGTATGGGGCGACAACGGCGCTATGGTAGGCGGTACATATACGCTCAACAAGGCGGCAAGGTTCAGCACCACTTATAAAAGAGATGCTAACGGCAACATTGCAGAGGAGGACAAGGCTAAGGCTGAGGCTGAGTTAGCGGCTTACGGAGGCTGGGTATGCGATTACCGTATAACCGTTGAT
>CAMNAT010000113.1 GCA_946531785.1 uncultured Oscillospiraceae bacterium | reverse complement strand
TCGCTCATCCTGATATTTAACTACATTGCCAATCGCTTTTCTGAACAGATCTATAAGCGTTTCACGCCCCGGATGATCGCCGGGGAAGAAATCGAGCGCGTCTACTAACGCCATACAGAACCAGCCCACCGAGCGTCCCCAGACATTCAGTGAACGCCCCGTGCTCTTGTCAGCCCAGAACGCTTCCTTTGATTCGTCGCACGCATGCGCATACAGGCCGCAGCGCGGCTCATATGTAAGCCTTTCGGCATTGACAAACTGACTTACGATATCATCAAACTTTTCCGGATGCCCCATTTCCTTTGCATACTGCGCCGCAAACGGCTCACCCATGAACAGTCCGTCAAGCCATACCTGATTCGGGTATATCTTTTTATGCCAATATGTACCCGACGGAGTTCTCGGCATGATCGCAAACTGGCTCGCCAATAGCTCTATAGCCTTTTTATACTTCTCCTCACCCGTTTCGTGCCAGAGATAGAAAAGGTTCTTTCCGTTATTGAGATGGTCTATGTTTCTTACCTCGGGATCATATGTTTTTATTGTCCCGTCATCATTTATAAAATAATCAAATTCAGCATGGATATAATCGTTATACTTCTTTTCGCCGCATGTCTTATACACAGCCTCAAAGCCTTTAAGGCACAGACCGCCGTCATACTGCCATTTCTTTATAAGTATCTCGCCGAAATCACGCATTATAGTGTCACAAAGCTTAGTTGCAACAGGCATGAGTTTTTTTGCCATGAGCATACACTCCTTTCTGTGTTTATCCATTATACCACAGATTTACATAAAATAAAAGACTATTTCTTGACATAGAATACTGATTTTTAGCACTATTTGTGTTTTATCTTGAAAAAAAGCACTTTTTATAGTATAATTTATACATAATAATTATTTATCAATAGGGGGTATCATAATAATGGATGATGTTCAGAAGTGGTCATACCGACTAAAGGCTAAGGAAATGGTCGATATTCTTAACTCCAAGAATTTCAACGCGATCTATGCCGAGGACGCGGAGGACGCAAAACGAATCTTTTTAGAATTAGTACCGGAGGGCGCGAGCATATGCGTCGGCGGCTCGGTAACATTAAAGCAGACAGGCATTATCGACGAGATCACAAGCGGACGATATAACTTCTACGACCGCTTCCATACCGCAAGCGTCGCGGAAATGCACGATGTTTACCGCGAGAGCTACAAGGCGGACTTTATCGTGGCAAGCTCGAACGCGGTCACAAAGGAAGGACAGCTTGTAAATATAGACTGTGTGGGGAATCGCGCGAGCCAGATAGCGTTCGGTCCCAAAAAGGCTATAGTAGTCGCAGGCGTTAATAAAATAGTTGACACAATGGAGGACGGCATAAAGCGCGCACGCGCTATAGCTCCGCTCAATGCAAAGCGCATACGCCACAAAACGCCGTGTGCGACAGAGGATAACTGTAACTGCCAGAACTGCGAGGGACAGCCGAGGATGTGCAACTTTATAGGAATTGTTGACGGCTGCTTCCATTTCCCTAAGAGAATAACCGTCATTATGGTCGCAGAGGAGCTGGGATATTAATGGGAATATTCAGTCGCGACTACAGCAAGCCCGGCCCCGGCATTTCAAAGGATGAGCGGAAGCGCAAGGGACTGGGCAGATTTTATCAGATATTCATACGCAAGTTCTGGGAGCTTATAAAGCTTAATCTGCTGTACATAATAACACTTCTGCCGACCTTTGCGATAGTATTCTTCCTGTCCGGGATGATCTCGAACCAGTTCGGGCTGGATCCGGCGGCTATCATCAGGGTCGCTGATATACCGCTCGGAGAAGCGGCAAAAATATCCGTCACAACAGATCTTCTGATGCGCTTTTATATCGCTACACTGTTTTCGATACTCTGGGGCGGAGGCCCTGTAACGGCGGGCCTGGTGTATATACTCCGTTCCTTCCTCTGGGAGGATCCGGTGTTTTTGGTAAGCGATTTCTTTGAGCATATAAAAAGCAATTTCAAGCAGGCGCTAATCGTGTGGATAATAGATGTGATAGCGTTCACGCTGCTCTGCTATGGATACTTTTTCTATAACTCGGCAACGGGCTTCATATTCTACGGCAAGTATGTGATTCTCGTGATAGGCTTTTTCTACACGATGCTGCATATGTATCTGTATCACCTCATGGTGACATACAAGCTGAAGATAGGCGAGCTTTACCGCAACGCTGCGCTGTTTTCGATATCCGCGCTGCCGTTCACGGTGATCACGATACTCTTTGTGTCGTTTTTCGTGCTTATCTTCCCCGCGATCGGGTTTACGGCGGTAAACGAAACGCTCTCGATCATATTCCAAACGCTCACGCTGATACTGCTTGTCAGCCTGACCTTCTCGACAAGCGGGCTGTATATCGAGCATAACGCGATAACACAGATAAAGAAATATATCAAGGAGGACTCGACCGTTGAACGAAATGAATGACGCTTTGAAGCAGGAATTTTCCGAGCCGTTATGGGATGATGTTGATGATATCGTCCTTGACGAGAACAAGAAGAAAATATTTATTGCCGGAGATTCCACCGCCTGCGATTATCCGCACACCGGCGATCCCAACCGCTACCCGCGCACAGGCTGGGGACAGGTGTTCGGGGAGCTGTTCGGCGATGACGTTCAGGTGGTTAACTGCGCGATAAGCGGAAGAAGCTCAAAGAGCTTTATGAAGGAGAAAAACTTCGGATATATCTGTAATAAGATATCCGAGGGCGATCTCCTTATCATCCAGTTCGCGCACAACGACAGCAAGGAGAGCGACAAGAGCCGCTACACCTCACCAGAGGACGGAAGTTATCAGGAAAGTATATATAAATACATAAACGCAGCGCGCGAAAAGGGCGCTGTTCCGATACTTGCGACATCAATAACGCGGAACATACCGTCAGACGATACACTCGTCCCCTATTCGGAAGCCTTAAAGGTGCTCGGCGAGAAAGAGGGTATCCCCGTTCTCGATATATATGAGCTTTCGCATAAGCATCTTATCGGATCGCCGGACGAGCATAGACTCTTCCATATGGTGCTGGAGCCGCATGATAAGAGATTTACAGATAACCCGGAATTCATACATTCCGAATACTACAAATCCGGCAGCCGCGATAACACGCACCTGAACATAAACGGTGCACGATACATCGCGGGGCTGATAAAAAGCGAGCTTGACCGGCTCAACATAATAATATAGTTTTTTTGCTGAAAACTATTGAAATCTTTATAAAAAAGAAATATAATAAATAATTATAATATATAGCAAGGAGAAATGCATTATGAACAACATTCCAAAGGTAAAAATAGGTATAGTTGCGGTAAGCCGCGACTGCTTCCCCGAAAGTCTTTCGGTAAACAGAAGAAAGGCGCTTGTAAAGGCATATGCCGACAAGTATGACGCGGCAGACATCTATGAGTGTCCTGTCTGCATAGTTGAGAGCGAGATACATATGCAGCAGGCGCTTGCCGACATCAAGGCAGCAGGCTGCAATGCGCTCTGCGTATATCTCGGCAACTTCGGCCCCGAGATCTCCGAGACCATGCTTGCTCAGCAGTTTGACGGTCCGAAGATGTTCGTGGCAGCTGCGGAGGAGAACATCGGCGTGCTTTCCGACGACCGCGGCGACGCATACTGCGGTATGCTCAACGCAAGCTATAACCTGAAGCTCAGAGGCGTAAAGGCATACATCCCCGAATACCCGGTGGGCGACGCTGAGGAGTGTGCGGATATGATAAACGAGTTCCTGCCGGTAGCAAGAGCCGTTCTCGGATTAAAGAACCTCAAGATAATATCATTCGGTCCGCGTCCCTTAAACTTCCTCGCATGCAACGCGCCTATATATCAGCTCTATCAGCTCGGTGTGGAGATAGAGGAAAACTCAGAGCTCGACCTCTTTGAAAGCTTCAACGCTCACGCAGACGATGCGCGCATCCCGGAGGTTGCCGCTGACATGGCAAAGGAGCTCGGTGACGGCAACAAGAAGCCGGAGATTCTGAATAAGCTTGCACAGTATGAGCTCACCCTGCTTGACTGGGTAGAGGCGCACAAGGGCTCAAAGGAATATGTAGCTATCGCAGGCAAGTGCTGGCCGGCATTCCAGACACAGTTCGGCTTTGTTCCCTGCTATGTAAACTCGCGTCTCACAGGCCGCGGTATACCGGTATCATGCGAGGTTGACATCTACGGCGCGCTCTCAGAGTACATAGGCACATGCGTTTCACAGGATGCCGTTACGCTGCTTGACATCAATAACTCCGTTCCGAAGGAGATGTTCGATGCCGACATCAAGGGCAAGTATGACTATACATTAAAGGATACCTTCATGGGCTTCCACTGCGGCAACACATGCTCGACAAAGCTTTCCGCATGCTCGATGAAGTACCAGAAGATCATGGCGCGCTCACTGCCGGTAGAGGTTACGAACGGCACGCTTGAGGGCGACATCGCTCCGGGCGACATCACCTTCTTCCGTCTGCAGTCGACAGCGGACACAAAGCTACGCGCATATATCGCAAACGGCGAGGTGCTGCCGGTAGCAACACGCTCATTCGGCTCGATAGGCGTATTCGCTATCCCCGAGATGGGACGCTTCTACCGCCATGTGCTCATAGAGAAGAACTTCCCGCATCACGGCGCGGTAGCCTTCGGTCATCACGCAAGAGCGTTATATGAGGTATTCAAGTATATCGGCGTTCCGGTAGATGAGATCGGCTACAACCAGCCCAAGGCAGAGAGATATCCGACAGAAAACCCGTGGGGATAATAATATGAGATACCTGATAGGAATAGACCTCGGCACGACCGGCACAAAGACGGTGCTGTTCGACGAGGACGGTAATACGATAAGCTCCTCAACCGTTGAATATCCCATGTCACAGCCGAAAAACGGCTGGGCGGAGCAGGATCCCGCGCTTTGGTATGATGCTGCCGTAAAAACGCTCAAAGCCGTTACGGCAGATATCGACACATCCAAGATCGCGGGCATAGGCATCGCCGGGCAGATGCATTCGCTTGTAATGCTCGACGAGGACAACAATGTTATCCGTCCCGCCATACTCTGGTGCGACGGAAGAACAACAAAGGAATGCCGGGAGATAACCGAGCGCGTGGGCTATGACAAGCTCATAGAGATAACGGCAAATCCCGCGCTTGAAGGCTTCACGGCATCAAAGATATTATGGGTGAGGAATAACGAGCCGGAAAACTATGCAAGATGCAGACATATCCTGCTCCCGAAGGATTATATACGCTACCGTCTCACAGGCGCGTTTGCTACCGAGGTATCGGACGCGAGCGGCATGCAGCTTCTGGATATAAAGAACCGCTGCTGGTCGGACGAGATTCTGAAGCTGCTCGATATTGACAAGTCTCTGCTCGCACCCGTATATGAAAGTCCGGAGATAACCGGTTATGTTACAGAGGAAATGGCAAAGCTCACGGGCGTTCCGGCAGGAACACCCGTTGTTGGCGGCGCCGGAGACAATGCCGCTGCCGCTGTCGGCACAGGCGTTGTTGAAGAGGGCAAGGCATTCGCGACCATCGGCACCTCAGGCGTTGTATTTGCGCACACAAACGAGATGCATGTCGATCCAAAGGGACGCGTACACACCTTCTGCTGCGCCGTTCCGGGACAGTGGCATGTTATGGGCGTGACGCTCGCGGCAGGACAGTCGCTGAAATGGTTTCGCAATAACCTATGTACGGCAGAGATAGCCGAGGCAGAGGAAAAGGGTGTTGATCCCTATTATATCATGGACAAGGAGGCGGAGCAGTCACCGGTCGGCTGCAACAGGCTGATATTCCTCCCATATCTTATGGGCGAGCGCACTCCGCATCTGGACCCCGACTGCCGCGGCGCATTCATAGGACTTTCCGCAATGCACACGCGATCCGATATGATACGCGCGGTCATGGAGGGTGTTGTATATTCGCTCCGCGACTGCACCGAGATCCTGAAGGAAATGGGCGTTGCATCGGATAATATAGCAGCCTGCGGCGGAGGCGGCACATCACCGCTATGGCGCAGCATGATAGCCGACACCTTCAACATGAAGGTCACGACAGTGACATCAAAGGAGGGTCCGGCGCTCGGCGTTGCCATTCTTGCCGGAGTCGGCGCGGGGATATACCCAAGCGTTCAGGAGGCATGCAAAAAGGTCGTAAAGACAAAGACCGAGCAGATGCCGGATGCTGAGGCACACGAAAAATATGAGGTCCAATACGGACTATATACAAAGCTCTATCCCGCACTAAAGGATGCGTACAAGGAGCTTGCAAAGGCGTAAAAAAATAAACGGTTCGCGTGCGAACCGTTTATTTTTATACATTATCAAACAGCATCAAGAGCCTGGGCGATATCCGCGATAAGATCCTCCTTGTCCTCAAGACCGCAGGACATTCTTACAAGCCCTGCTGGAATGCCCGCAGCTTCAAGCTGCTCGTCAGTCATCTGACGATGGGTAGAGGTCGCCGGATTCAGACAGCATGTGCGCGCATCCGCAACATGAGTCTCGATAGCCGCCAGCTTCAGCTCCTTCATGAACTTCTCAGCCGCTGCTCTGCCGCCCTTTACCTCGAACGATACGACACCGCAGCCGCCGTTTGGCAGATACTTCTTTGCGGTCTCATAATACTTATCACCGGGCAGCCCTGAATAATTCACCTTTACTACCTTCGGATGATCGTTTAAGAACTCCGCAACAGCCTGACCGTTCTCAACATGTCTTGCCATCCTTACATGCAGCGATTCAAGCCCCATGTTAAGATAGAACGCATGCTGCGGCGACTGGATGCAGCCGAAATCACGCATGAGCTGCGCGGTACACTTAGTTATAAATGCGCCGCCCTGACCGAACTTCTCGGCATAGGTTATGCCATGATAGCTCTCGTCCGGCGTGCAAAGTCCTGGGAACTTATCAGCGTGCGCCATCCAGTCAAAATTGCCGGAATCAACTATAGCGCCGCCAACAGCCACACCGTGA
>CAMNAT010000112.1 GCA_946531785.1 uncultured Oscillospiraceae bacterium | reverse complement strand
GATATAATTATACCGGATCACATGAAGTACACACCGTAAACACTTTGGTGTATCTATATAAGTATTAAAGAGCGATCAGATTGACTCATACGAGTCAAGGTCGCTCTTTTTTTCTTATCTTTAATATTCGGCATTGCCGATATAAATAATCTATTTTTTAGAAAGGAGTAATGTGTGTGAATAACACAAAACCAAGGATGAAGCAGCTTATAGAGCAGATCCGTGAAGCAGATATCGCATATTACCGCGATGATGCTCCGGTGATGACCGACCGGGAATATGATAAGCTGTTCGACGAATTGAAACAGCTTGAGGGAGAGACAGGGCTTATTCTGTCCGGTTCACCGACACAGAAAGTGTCAGGAGAGATACTCGATGAGCATAAGGAGGTGCAGCACACACGCCCGATGCTGTTGGCAGCAAAGACCAAATCGGTTGAGGAGCTTGTACAGTTTGCTGCTGGGCATAACATAGTCATGTCATGGAAACTTGACGGGCTCACGCTTGTGCTTCGTTACAAAAATGGCGAGTTTGTCCAGGCAATAACACGCGGCAGAGAAGGTATAATAGGAGAGGATGTAACGCATTCTAAGCTGATCGCAGGCGTATGTTCCAAGATCGCCGGCACTCTGGGATTGCCTGTGTTCATGCTGAGACTGTTATTAGTGTTGTTCACTTTGTTTGTTACGGCAATACCGACGATCATTTGCTACATTATTGCCGGATATGCATTGAATAAGTATGGTAAAGCCAGCACACAACAGAGCGAAAACCACACTGACAGAACGGCTTCGGAATAACCCCGTTAAAAACTTCACTCTTATCGTAACTCGGTAAGAGTGATTTTTTTAGGATGAAAAGGAGGAGATTATTATGGGATGGTCATGGACAAGAGCAACGCATTATGATAAAAAAGGGAGAATCGACCGAAAAGCGGAATGTGATGCATCGTTTAATAACAACTGCAGAATAGAACGGTCGGTCATGGTCGGATCTGTATACTATGCTGCAGTAACTGTTCTGCGGAAGTATGTTGGTACTGACACCGACAAAGATGCGCGGGTGCTGTATGAGATCCCGGCTGAAGAACAGGAAACATTTGCGGCTGTGATTCTGACGGGATGCAATATGTCAGATTACTATAATTTTGGCACAAAGTATATGGACGAAACGGTTGGTCCGGTAGAGGCGGAGTGCCCTATAAGTATTATAAACCTGCTGACACCAACAAATGATGAATATGCTAGGATATGGCGTGAACGGTGTAAAAAACATGCATATGAACGCCGGCTTGTGCGTGTAAAGCAGGATAAACTGAGCAAGCTCCAGTATGGAACAAAAATCAGATTTACTGATAGACTCGGTAGAAAGTGTATCGCGGTCAAGATGGCTCCAAATAAGCAGTTTAAGCGATATTGGTGGTATCTTCCTGACTGTAACAGGTATTATTCAAAGTCGAGAATCCCATGTGAATTTGAGGTTTTAGATATAGCGTAAGGAGGAATAATAATTTGAAGATTATTAAGAGAAACAAAGGAATTTTGAGAGTAACGGATGGTAAGTTGGATATAACAGATCCGTGCTATGACCATGATGTATGGTACAGGCTGAACAATATAGAGGTCATGCCCGGAAAGTACAGATGCTCATATTATATCTGCACAGGCTGGGATGATGAAGACTATGAAGAATATGTAAATGATATGAATAGATACGGCTATGAAGTAAAACCGAAGTCTGATGCAGAAAGATTAGATACAGGCAGGTGCTTTATCGCCGAATTGCAGCTTGATGGACATAATTATGATATAAATTCAGATCGTTACGAGAAGATAGGCGAGATAGGAGTTGATGCCGGTATGGCAGGCTTTTTCCTGAACAAACCGGACTTCAATAATGATGAATGGTCAAAGTTCTGCAATAGTATGAGTTTGAGTGATGTTGCGTTTTTCAAACCTGATTTCGGTTTCTGGACCAACTCTGGATATGGAGACGGCTGCTATGATGTATTTGCTGTTAAGGACAACGGAGAGATCATAGCTTTACTAATACGCTTCTAAATAGAATACAGGGGCTGTTGCAAAACATAAGTTTTGCAGCAGCTCCCATTCATTTACAGCAACTTTTAAGCAAAGAACCATTGAACTGGTAATAATATACATTCGTATCATAATTTTGGGATTGACCTGCGCCGATATTTGTGATAAAATATAGTTTATTATACCTCGTATAATGGGATATAAATATTTTTCAGGGATGTATTACATATGAATTTAAAACAAACATTTATGCAACGAAAATTCGGCGGAATGCTCGTCAGCGGCACTCTAACTATGATAATTGTTACTGCACTGTCGCTCTCGGATACCTTTATCGCGGGTGCGTTCCTCGGTAAAGCGGCGGTCGAGGGTATAAACCTTGTAACGCCAATGTATTCTCTTGCGGCATTTTTCGCCAGCGTCTTTTCAACAGGCGTGCCGATAATTTATAACAGCGAGATGGGAAAATTCAATAAAGACGGAGCGGATAAGGCATTTGGACTGGGGTTCACCATGACCATTGCGATAGGCTGCATCATGTTTATTATACTTATGCCCCTTGGCGACAGCTATCTGCGCTTTTATGAGCCGACAAACGAGGTATTCGAACTTTCGCGGAGCTACTTTTTCTGGTACAAGTTCACTATCCTTCTTCTGCCGCTCTCTATGCTGATGTCGGAGATGGTGTTCGCCGACGGTGATGAAACACTGTCCACCGCATCTGGACTTACTCAGTTTATAAGTAATATTGTAATATCGCTTTTGTTATGCGGACGGTTCGGGATCGCCGGTATCGGCTTTGGCTCCTTCGCCGGAACTTTGCTTTCGCTTATTGTCAGCTTTTTGCATTTTTCACGCAAAACCAGCTCACTCAGGATAAATTTTTATGTATCCTTCAAAATGACACTCTCTGTCATAAAATACAGTATAGTGGATGCCGGAACATATCTTTTTATTGCGATAGTGACAGCTGTTCTGAATAGGTTCGTAACTGCTGCATACGGTGAGGATATGCTCATACTGGTATCGGTAATCATGCTTACAAAAGAGCTTCAGCTCCTGTTCGATGGTATAGGCAATGCTATGACACCTATCATTATGATATACCTCGGTGAAAACTCATTCGGCGGTGTAGAAGGTTTATGTAGGCTTGCCAAAAAGACCGCTGTGTTAGAGGGCATAGCATTGACTGTCGTTTCTATGCTGATCGCGCCCCTCGTCCCGCGTATGCTTGGCGTGACCGACCCTGTTATTGCAGAGTATGTAACAGGCGGCTTGAGGATAGTATCTATCGGTTTCACATTCACCAGTCTGCTTTATCTTACAAGCTCCTATTATCTGCTCATCGACAAGATACCGATTGCATTCGTTATGTGCGCGCTGCGCGATGCTGCGATCTCCGTGCCGCTTGCGGTTATTATGGGCAGTACCTTCGGGATATACGGGATGTTTGCCGCGTTTGCGATAGCACCTGCGGCGGCATACGGTATATCTATGCAGTATGTTTACTGCAGATACGGTAAGGAAAGCTATCCGTTGCTGATAAAGGAAAAGGAGGATGAGGTAAAGTCTTTCTTTTATGAGATCAATATCGAGCCTGAGTCTATAATCACGCTTCAGGCTGATATAGCCGGAGAGCTTGAGAAATTCGGAATAGATAAACGGGTTATCGGCAGGATAAAGCTGCTTATTGAGGAGCTTTATATGCTTATATATGAAAAGAACGGCCAAAAGTCTGTTCGCGGCGAATGTACGATGATAATAGATAATAACGAAGTAACTCTCATAACAAAGGATGATGGTGTTCTGCTTGATCTTGCAGAGGAGGATGCGGCAGCCGGAACGATAGGTGAATATCTGATATCCAATTATATGCGAGTCCTTGCGGGAAAACAGCATCTTATAACCATGAGCTATAACAGAAATGTATTTGAGATAAAGGCAGAGGTAAATAATTAATTATGAAAGAAAAGAAGAATACACGATTTTTCCCTATCTTTATAGGAGCAACTTTGGGTGTAGTACTGGAAATAATCTCGATGCTTGTAGATGAGATAGTGGTCGGAAATATTTTCACTGATGAGGCATTTGCATCCGTAAACCTTATAGAACCATATACATACATAGAAACCTTTACGGCTTACCTTATTTGTGTGGGCGGAGCGGCGCTTATCGTAAGAGCGCAGGGTGCCGGCGACCGTAAAAGAATGAATGATATATTCAGTCAGACAATGATCCTGTGCGGATTGTGCGGTATAGGACTTACTTTAATATATGTACTGTTTACGCCCCAGCTTGTCCGGCTTGTGGCTGATGATCCGTCTGTATATGAAAACGCGCTTAATTATTTTAAGGCTATGCGGTTCTATCCGCTTGTTGATATGTTTGATACATTTATGTTTGCCTATGTGTTGTACCGCGGCGGCTATGTGCAGTTTTATATCGCAATATTTTTCCGGATCGCAGCAAATGTGGTGCTTTCGTATCTGCTTGGTTCCATGATGGGGCTTATGGGCATAGGCCTGGCATCGATCATATCATTGCTGCTTGCATTAATGATAAAACTGACATTCCTGCTTACCAAAAAGCACGGACTTAAGTTCAGATGGTATCTCAATGCGCGAGATGCGGGTATAATATTCAGGTTAGGTCTGCCGGAGAGTGCGCTCTCTTTGTTTATTGTCATAATGGAAATGGCGGTGAATAATTTTACTCTTAAGAATTATGCCGCGGCAGGAGTTGCCGCCGTTGCTGTAGTGATAAATATTTTTGAGTTTGTGCTCTATTTAAGCGAGGGTATAAGCGAATATGAAATAGTAGCGGTAAACACCAGCATAGGTCGGAACAGCAGTAAAAGCATGGATCGAGCCATAAAAGTAACGCTGCGAGCGGCAGTAATAGAGGGGTTGATATTTATCGGCCTTATACTGCTTGCGGCAGATGCACTGCCTGAGGCTTTTGATATAGACAATGCAGAAACTGCCCGGCTTGCCGCCATGATGCTTCGGACACTTGCGCCGACTGCGATCTTTATATGCTTGTCGCGTGTGACGGCTATTTTCTATCAGTACACGAGGCGTATACCAAGGACGCTTGTTCTGTTCGGTATGGCCATAGCGGCTCTTCCGACCACGTTTGGGATGCTCTTCGGACAGTTTGCTATAGAGGGGATAGCTTTTGGTATATCGTTGGGACCTGTTGTGGCGATCGCGCTGATGTACGGATATGTGCGTGTTATAAAAAAGGAAAAGCTGTTTGATTATTCTTTGATGCAGCTTGACTGACAATGGAGGTTATTTATAATATGGAGCATTTAGCGGATAAACTGTTTATAGAGCTTGTTGTTACGGCAATAATACTTATGCTTATTATGCTGTACAATAATATTGTGCTATACAAAATAAAGATCAATGATCTGCTCACACAGATAGTTGTATTCACTATGATCGCATGCATCTCGGACATTGGAATAAACTTGGTTCAGTACAGACCGGGATTGCAGTGGCTCAGCTATCTGAGCGAATGCACCTCTACGATAGCGAGTGTTTCAATCGGAGCTATCCTCTTAAGATATGTTTTGGTAAGACTTGACTGCGACGTGAAGAAAAAATGGCAGAATACCTTGGTGTTTCATATACCCAATCTTTTCGTGTTTATATTGTGCGTGACTACGCCGTGGACCAGACTGATTTACTATGTTGATGAAAACAATATAATACATTCGATGCAGCTTTACGATCTATACATCCTTTTGCTGGCATTATATACGATAGCGGCGTTTGCGATCTCGTTTGTAGTTTTACTGCGTTCGTTAAAGCATGATGCAGATAAAAAACGCGCATCAATAACAATGCTGATGTTTGTTGGTCTTGTGTTTGTAATGCAGCTGATCCAGGCACTTTCGCTGGGCTTTGAAAACGATTATCTGTCGGTCGGTTTAGCGTGGGCGGTATCGCTTGTATATCTTACGACCAACATGAATATGGATACTCTCATAGATAACCGTACGCGCGCGGCGGCAGTCCAGGCGGATCTTGATATTGCGTCAAAGATACAGCTCGACGCGCTGCCGAAGGTGTTCCCACCGTATGAGCACCATCCTGAGATAGAGCTTTACGCGTCTATGGATACGGCAAAGGAGGTAGGCGGCGACTTTTATGATTGCTTTGAGATAGACGACAGGCGTGTATGCTTTGTTATGGCAGATGTATCGGGCAAGGGAGTACCGGCGGCGTTGTTTATGATGACGGCAAAAACCATGATAAAGGACTATGCCATGCTGAAAAGCAGTACGGCTGAGATATTCACATCTGTCAATAAGTACTTGAGCGAGAATAACGAGACGGGAATGTTTGCTACCGCGTGGATTGGGATAATAGATACATCTGATTTGACGCTGCAATATACGAACGCGGGGCATAACTATCCGTACATAGCGCACAGCGGCGGAGATTTTACGGAATTGAAGAAGAGGCACGGTCTGTTCCTTGCCGGATGGGAGGATACGCAGTACCGCGAGGATGAACTGCTGCTCCGGAAGGGTGACAGTCTGTTCCTTTATACAGACGGGCTCACAGAGTCGCACAACAATGAGGATGAGATGTATGACACAAAGAGGTTGAACGAGTTTTTAAACAGCGCATCCGACCGCGACGGCAGAACGCTGCTGCCGCAGATAAAGCGGAGCGTAGATGAGTTCGCCGACGGCAGAGAGCAGTTTGATGATATAACAATGATGATGATAAATATCAAATAAAGGAGACCAAAAATGGAGATTAAAACAAACAGAAATGGAAACGAATTTACAGTTGCGCCGGTGGGTGAGATAAATATACTTACCGCACCGGAGTTTGAGAAGACTCTGAACGGAGAAACAGATGGCATAGAGCTTCTTACAATTGATTTTAAGGATTGTGATTATGTTTCATCAGCCGGGCTTCGCGTGCTGCTTTCGACCCTCAAGACACTGAAGAAGAACA
>CAMNAT010000111.1 GCA_946531785.1 uncultured Oscillospiraceae bacterium | reverse complement strand
TATAATAAATCCGACTACATACCCGTCATAGCCTGGGGCAGAAACGCAAGGTACGCAAAAAACCTTGAGGTCGGCGACAATGTAAAGATCTGGGGCAGGATCCAGTCGCGCCAGTATCAGAAGAAGCTGTCTGAGGACGAGGTCATCACACGCACCGCATACGAGGTATCCGTCAACCGCATGGAGCTGGTAAAGGACGAGGTACCGGAGGGCGAGATATTGCACGCGACATGAAAAAAAACGGCATGATGCCGTTTTTTTAGTTTATGAGAAATTTTTTGATTTATCTCGGCAACGCCTTGCGTTGTTTTTTAGTTATTCTCTTTTTCCAGCGCATCAAATACCGGGAAGCCGTTCTTATCGTATTCGATCCGCATGGCATACGCATGGCGGTTCGGATCATAGAGAGGATCCTCTGACCATATATCCGGATAGCTGCGGCTGTGATAGATCATAACATCATGCTCGCCATCGGTGGTAAAGGAATTATGTCCCGGGCCGTAGCGCATACTTTCCGCACTCGTCTCAAACACCGGCTCCGGACTTTTATGCCACGAAGCCGGATCAAGAAGATCCGCGTCCTCGTCCGCCCAGAGCATTCCCATGCAGTAGTTAGGTCCTGTGTCCGATGCGGAGTAGGTCAGAAACACCTTGCCGTTGCGATGCAAAAATGCCGGCCCCTCGTTCACCTTGAAGCCGCGCTTTTCCCACTCATATTCCGGAGTTGTGATAACAACAGGCTTCGATTTCAGCCTTATCGGCGTTTCAGCCTCGGCTATGCGTATCTCAGAACCCAGCTCATGATCGGTGGTCTGCGCCCATGCAAAATACTGTCTGCCATGAATTACAGCCGTCGTCATGTCGAGCGCAAAGCTGTCATGCCCGACATCTATCCTGCCGAGCTCGCGCCATTCGTCCCTCATCGGATCGCCCTCACACACAAGCGCGTACGGGCGTATCGACCAGATATCGTCATTGCTGTTCGCGGTGAAATATATATACCATTTACCGTCGATAAAATGTATCTCCGGCGCCCAGATATGCGCTGAGAGCTCGCCGCTCTTATGCCTGCGCCAGATTATCTTTGAGTTTGCAAAGGTAAGTCCGTCAAGAGTGTTCGCGCAGCGCAGCTCGATAAGGTCATACTGAGGTATGGAGCCGGTAAAATAATACATACCATCCTTATACAGCACATACGGGTCTGCCCGCTGATACACCAGCGGACTGTTATATTGCAATTTTTCGTCCATTATCCTGATCTCCCTGTAGCAATTCGTTCAGTTTTCTATCTTACCACCACTTCACGAAAAATGCAAGAGGAAAATCAAAATTTTATCGGTTTATTTCACTATTTATACTCCGTTCACAGCAGCCATGAGGGAAGATTGCTCTTTTTCTTCGGCTTTGCCGCGGGTGCCTCCGCTGCCGACTCCGGCTTCGATGCCGGTTTCTTTGCCGCGGGTGCTGCTCCGATAATGTACTCCGGCGCGACCTCGCCGCCCTTCATATATGCGCGGCATGCGCGGTCAGCCGAGCGCGACTCTACCGGCACGCTCCTGAAGCGGTCGATAAACACCTTGCCGTCGGTCTCATTCTCGCGGTTATATGTCCTTGCAAACGAGGTTATGAGCGGCTTCATATCCATCGATATCCCCGCCGCGCTCTCGCGCACGAGCATATCCGCACGGTCGTCCGAGAACACCACGCCGATAAGTCCTCTTTTGAGGTACTTTTTCGCGGTATTATAAAACACCTCGCGCATTTCCGCACTCTTGAATATCTCACCGTTTCCGCGCAGCACTATTGCATATACGCCGGTGCTGCTTTTTTCTCTTGCTTTCCTTGCCATATGCGACCTCGCTTATCTGATAAAGTTAGTAAATACCTTCTGTTCCTTCTCCGGCAGTCCGTATTCCTTCCTGCCGAGAGCTATGCTCTTCATAAGGAATGACATATTCCGTGCTAAGGTCCTCATGCCCTGAAGCCCCTCCGCGTCCTCTGCTGCCTGTCCCGGTGCTCCGCCGTGGATGCTGTTCCAATACTGCCCTGAGGCTATCGGCATTCCGGATATACCGAAATACTTGTTGAGCTCGTCATAGGTCGCCGACAGTCCGCCGCGCCTTGCGACCACCGCCGAAGCGCCGACCTTCATGGTCTTGTCAAAATGCGAGCTGTAGAACAACCTGTCTAAGAACGCGATGAGCGTCGCATTTGCCGACGCGTAATATACCGGCGACGCGACAACCAGACCATCCGCGGTCTCGAACTTCTCAGCAGCTATGTTCACCTCATCCTCAAACACACATTTTCCGTTCTTTATGCATGTTCCGCATGCGATACAGCCGCGTATAGCCTTATTGCCGATGTTCATTATCTCCGTCTCGATACCCTCGCTCTCAAAGACCTTTGCCATCTCCGCGAGCGCAATAGCGGTGTTGCCCTTTGCATGAGGGCTGCCGTTGATCATCAATACCTTCATTTTGATCTCCTCCTTTACTGATCCATTGACGGGAAGCTGCCCTTTTCCGCTTCAAACAGCTCCCTGTATCGGTTTTTATAATAAGCCTCCGGCAGAATGTTGCCGAAGGAATTATTTCTTTTCCGTTCCTCTACTACCACATGCCAACAGTGAGCCTCAAGCAGCATGAGAAACTCCTCGTCTGACATATCCTTATCCGGATGTCTTACACCCATGATATCGAACACATCGAACTTATACAGCCGCGCAAGCTTAACAAATACCGTTACCGGGATCTCTGCGTCATCATTTTCATAGCGGCTCAGACTGACGGGTGTCGTGCCCACCAGCTTTGCCGCCTCGTCCAATGTGTACCCCGCGCGGATCCTGTACTGTTTTATCTTTATGCCGTAGTCCATAGTTGTATTACTCCTGTTATTTTGGTGACGGCACAAGCACCCATGACTTGAACCACTTCATCCATATATTTGCGAAATCATAGTTTACCGGATGACCGCTTATCACCGGATAGAACAGGATGAACAGCACCACTGCTATCGCGGCGAGGACAGCCGCGGCAATGATCACCGCCTTCTTATTCCTTGTGCTGTCGTAGAATGTCTTAAATGCATAGCCCGTCATAAGCACTGTGAACGCGACCATCGGGAAATAGTGATAGATATAGGTCGTTCTCAGTATCGGTATCCACGGCACGAGCTGCGAGAAGTAGCCGATGAGCAGGAACGCCGGTATCTTAGTCGTTTCCACCTTTATATACTTATCATATGTGAGCACTATAAACAGCGCCGCCACCATAACTACCGAATAGAATACCACACACGGGAAAAGCCTTTCGAGCTTTTCGTTTGCAGCCCCTGCGCCGTGCGCCCATAGCGAGATCAGCAGGAAGATGAGCGCATACACACCTGCATACACATACTTGTTCTGACCGAAATATCTGTTCCGTCTCAGCGGCACCATGATCGCGATCGCCATCGTGTATGCGATAGCGCCTATGCCTATCCACCACACAGCCGGATTTCCGAACGCGCTTATGCCCTGCACCATGCCGTTATCCATGCTGTTTGAGAAATACCATAGCGGGCGGTACATTATCGGCCACTCATACCAGTGCGATGAGTACGGGTGAGTTGAGTTCACGACCGTCTTTCCGTGATAGGTCAGCATTGACTGTGCATTTTCCGTTACAGTCGCAAGCCCGTGTCCGCTCGGCGTTGCAAAATACGGTATATATGACATCGTGTATATTATGATCGGCACGATTATGAACATCACCACGCAGAAGCCCATCGTTATCATTATATTTTTTATACCGTTTTCAGCGACATACTTATGATCGATGCCCTGAGTTGTGAGCTTGAGATTATCAGACGCGTTGATATACTCCATATACCTCCTGTACATGCACATGAAGAATATGATTGCAAGTCCGACTCCGGCATAAAGCCCCGTCCATTTGCTCGCCACTGCCAGACCGAAGAATATTCCCGAAAGCCCGAGCGGTATGAGCGTCTTTACGAGCGGTGTATCATAAAAGCTCATCTGCGAATATCTGTACATGAAGTAGTACATCAGCATCACGAAGGTGGTGACATACACATCTATCGTCGATATCCTAGTCTGCGTGAAGTGCATGAAGTCAAAGGTGAACAGCAGACAGCAGACTATCGCAAGCCATCTGTATCTGAGCATCCGCCTTGCAAACAGGAAGATCACCGGCACCATGAATATTCCGAACAGTGTGCCGACTATACGCCAGCCGAACGGGTTCATGCCACATGCGAGTATGCCCCAGCCGATAAGCACCTTTCCGAGCGGCGGATGTGTCCATTCGTACACTGTCATCTTGTGCAGGAACTCGTACGCGGTACGCCCGTGATAAATCTCGTCAAAGTAGGTCTCTGACATAAACGACTTGCCCTCTGTGAACTTATCCTGCTCATCGAACAGGTTCGCTATCTCCTGCTCATTGGTATTCACCGGCGCTATCAGCCCGCCGTCAGAATCTAAGATGCACAGCTCCTTTACATATATAAGATCTGTGGGATCGGCCTTGCTTGGAACATGGTCGGTCGAAAGCTCGATATATCTTGCGCTGACACCGGCATCAACATCGTTCCAGTAGAATACCGAGCCGCTGTTTTCCTTTACTGATTTTACAACGCTTCCGTCCTCATCGAGATAATCTATATTTATCGCCCTGTTTTCATCAAGATGTCTTGCGCCGAGGAAATACTCTACCTTGTCTATATCCACCATCCTGCCCATATCCACCGATACCGGCTCATCCGAGAGAACTATCTCGCTTTCCGGCGCGTACATGTTGCCGAGATTATAGAGGGCTATCACAGCATAAATAACGGTAATGCCCGCCATTGCGATGAAGTCCCATTTTCCGAGCCTTTCCTTAGTCGCGGAAAGCTCAAATATCTCTTTTTCAGGCTTAGCCTTCGGCACGGGCTTTGCCGCGGAAGCCTTTGCGCCGCTCTTTGCCGACACCGTCTTTTTATCTGCGGCAGCTGCTGCCGGTTTATATTTAACTGTCTCCTGCCACATGAGCACCATGCATACCGCAAATATTATCACATTTATCCAGCCCGCCGGAGCTACCGCACCGTTTATTGACCAGTAGTTGCCCGCGTCATATACGAACAGCGCCCATGCCATATTGTACATCTGCGACAGGGAGAACAGTCCGTAGGTTATCATCGTCCTTGCCGACGGTACCGCGGCGAACGCGAAGATCAGCATGAATATACCCGGGAACGCGTAGCGCTCATGCATCTTGACGGTGAGCATATATATGGAGAACACGAGTATAAATGAAACAAGATAATGCCTTGCCGGGTTCTTGCTCTTAAAGAATACAAATGCCGAGAATGCGATTATCACCGCATACATGCCGTAGCCGATAACGCTCATAACAGGTGTGAGCGCCTTCCAGTTCATGCCGAACGCGGCATAGATGTTGAACGCGTTTACGGTAGCATAGTTGTACTCGCCGAGAGTTTCTATATACTGTCCTAAGATCGTTGATATTCCCTTTATCGGGTTTTCTCCGAACGGCATGAAAAGTATGAACATAGCCGCGACCGCCGCTGCTGCCCAGAGAATATATTTTATGAGCTTCTGCATCCGGAATTTCTCGCGTATAAACAGCTCATCGATCAGTCCGAAGATTATGACGGGCGCGAAGAACGCCGCCTGCGGCTTTATGAGAACGCCCGCCGCGAACCAGAAGAACGCAGGTATGAATTTTCTTTCCGCAGTGCAGTAGATCGCAAGCACACAGAAAAGTCCTAAGATTCCGTCTACCTGTCCCCATGTGGAGCTGTTCATGATGACTGCCGGATTCAGCACCAGAAGCCCCGCCATCACAGCCGAGGCTGCATCGGTAAATTTTTTATTCGCCAGCTTATACACAAGCCAGCCCGTCACCATATCCGCTATGATCGCGGGGAGCTTGAGCCATACCCAGAGCGCGGGGCCGTCCTGCATATTGAACGCTGTCTTTACCGCGCCGAGAACATACATGATATACACATAGCCGGGCGGATAGTCATGAAAGCCCCCATCGTTATAGAACTGACCTATCCCATTCCTGAAAATACGGTCGCTCCACGCCGAGAAGCACGCCATATCCGTAGCATGTCCCTTAAAGACCGCCGCGCATATCAGGTGCGCGATAAAGCCCGCCGCCAGCACGCCAATTATATATACCGCGTTTGGCTGTCCCTTTCTGCTCTTTTTGAGCTCGTCCTTAAGATACAGCTGCCATACCGCGCCGCCGAAAACAGCTGACATCAGCATGATCATATATGTCGCATTCATGTTATGAGTTTCTCCTTATACTTTTTAAAATTATCCAATCATATTTTACCACAGATCTCCGCGTTTTGCAATATAAAAATTAATAACTTGTTATTGCCAACCGCTGGTTTTTAGTGTATAATATAAGCATAATAAAACAAAGGAATTTTAATTATGAAGGCTAAATCAACATATATCTGCTCCGAGTGCGGTTATTCGTCCCCGAAATGGCTCGGAAAATGTCCCGGCTGCGGGAGCTGGAACACACTTACCGAAACGCTTGTATCCCCCGCCGCGACAAAGCAGTCAAAAGCCGCAGCGGTTCCCGGAATATCACCGCGCGCACCGAAGAAGATATCCGAGATCCAGCGCGGCACGCACACGAGAACGACAACGGGGCTCGGCGAGCTTGACCGCGTTTTGGGCGGCGGACTTGTTACCGGTGAGCTGATACTCGTCGGCGGCGACCCCGGAATAGGCAAGTCGACGCTGCTTCTGGAGATCTGCCAGACGCTCGGTAAAACGAAAAAGATACTCTACGTCTCCGGCGAGGAGAGCGCAGAGCAGATCAAGCTGCGCGCCGAACGTCTGAAGGTAGACACAGAAAACCTTTATCTCATGTCAGAAACGGATGTTGAGATAATACTCGGCACCATCACCGATACCAAGCCGGATATAGTTATAATCGACTCGATACAGACAATGCACATCGAGGCTATAGCCTCGGCATCGGGCAGCGT
>CAMNAT010000110.1 GCA_946531785.1 uncultured Oscillospiraceae bacterium | reverse complement strand
TATACACATTCTTTGACGGTGATGTCATTGCGTGATTGAAGTCACCGTCATTGGTGAGAAGCAGCAGCCCCTCGGTGTCTATATCAAGTCTTCCCACAGGCGACACATCGAAGTGCCTGTACTCCTCCGGTACAAGGCCGATCACGACCGGATAATGCTTATCCTCGGTCGCGCTGACATAGCCCGCGGGCTTGTTGAGCATAAGATACACATATTTTGCATACCGCACAGCGGCGCCGTTTATCATTACCTCATCCGATTCCGCAACACGCTGCTCCGCGGCTTTTGCAATATCGCCGTTAACGGTAACAGCGCCCGCCTTTATCAGCTTTTTTATCTCCCTGCGCGAATATGCGGCGGAATCGGAAATATATTTATCAAGTCTCATTACTACTTACCTACACAAAAATTGTGGAATATATCATCAACTACGGAGTCGCGCACTGTCTCGCCGGTTATCTCGCCCAAAGCGTCCATAGCCGCGGCTATGTCTATCGACACAATATCTGTCGGCATACCTGCCGCGAGCGCGTCGGATGCTCTTGTGAGCGCGTCACGCGCGCTTATGAGCGCCGCCTTATGGCGCATATTGGTTATGACCGCGCCGTTTTCCGAGCGTATCTCGTCTATTTTACAAAGCCTGGATATCTCAGCCGCAAGCCTGTCCATGCCCGCACCTGTCGCAGCGCTGACAGCGATGCCGAGCTCCTCGTTGCCCTCGGCTATATCCGTCTTGTTTACAAGCACTATCCGCTTTTTATCCTTGGTCGCGTCAAGAACTGCTTTATCCTCATCGTCAAGCCCTGTCGCGGCATCGGTCACGACTATAACGATATCCGCCGCGTCAAGATAGCGCATGGACTTGTCCACACCTATTTTTTCAACTCTGTCCTCGGTCTCGCGGATGCCCGCGGTATC
This sequence comes from uncultured Oscillospiraceae bacterium, assembly GCA_946531785.1. Lineage (GTDB taxonomy): Bacteria > Bacillota > Clostridia > UBA1381 > UBA1381 > Ornithomonoglobus. The sequence goes on along the minus strand of CAMNAT010000110.1, from coordinate 6,115 downwards.
CGAGAGTATCAGCGGAATACCGTCGATGCTCACGCTCTCCTCGATGACATCGCGCGTTGTTCCGGCTATATCGGTAACGATAGCCCTCTCGTCCTGCGCGAGATAGTTCAGGATGCTCGACTTACCTACATTCGGCTTGCCGACGATCGCGCATTTTATCCCGTCCTTTATTATCCTGCCGCCATCCGCGCTCCTTATGAGCCGCTCTATCCGCTCCGCCGACTGTCGGCATACTTCCTCTATATCCTTTTCGGTCACATCCTCAAGATCCTCGTCGGGATAGTCGATAATGACCTGCATCTCAGCCGACAGATGCACGAGCACGTCACGCACGCTCTTTATCTCGCGCGAGAGCGTGCCGCCGAGCTGAGCGACCGCGTTCCGGCGCGAAAGCTCGTTCTTGGCGTTGATGACATCAATGACCGCCTCCGCCTGGGAGAGGTCTATCCTTCCGTTTAAGAACGCGCGCTTTGTGAACTCGCCCGGCTCCGCCGGATATGCGCCCGCCTCGATAACGGCGTTCAGCACCGCCCTTGTCGCAACACTGCCGCCGTGACAGCTTATCTCAACGGTGTCCTCGCGCGTAAATGTCCGCGGCGCGAGCATAACGGTCAGGAGCACCTCATCGAGCCGCTCTCCGTCCTTGTCCAATATATATCCATAGTGTACGGTATGTGACTCCGCATCCATAACAGATGCGGAAAACACGCTGTCCGCTATCCTCAGAGCATCCGCGCCGCTCACGCGGATCACAGATATGCCGCCCGTACCCTGCGGCGTTGAGATCGCCGCTATAGTTCTTTCATTCATTACAAATTCCCTTTTACAAAAAGGAGCTTTTTCAGCTCCTTTTTCCCTTTAATCTTTCCAGATACTCATACGGAATATATCCGTCGCCGCCCGACACTGCGCCGAGCCGCACATCAGGCTTGTTTTCGCCGTGAAAATCGCTGCCGCCTGACGGGAGGATATCAAGCTCCCGCGCAATTTTGAAGCACATCTCGGTTTCCGCCGGAGTATAGCGGCTATAGAGACATTCCATGCCGTCTATGCCTGCAGCCTTGAGCCGTTTTGAAAGCCCGAAAAGCTCCTCTTCGGTATCCGCCGCCTGCGCCGGATGCGCGAATATCGCGATGCCGCCGCTCCTGTGGATCAGCTCTATGCTGTCCTCCGGCGTGAGCGAGAACTTTTTCACAAAGAATTCCCCGTCATCACCGATGTATTTTTCAAACGCCTCCGCCTCGGTCTTTGCATATCCCTTTTTCACAAACGCCTTTACCATGTGCATCCTGCCTACGGTGTTTATGGTCGCGCCCTCGGGTATCAGGTCAGCTTCGGTAATATCAAAGCCGCCGCTCCTGATGCGGTCAAGCATTTTTATATTCCGCTCGCCGCGCGCGCTGCCGAGCCGCAAAACTGTTTTGCGGAACTCCCCGCCATCGGCATAAAGCCCCACTATATGCAGCTGCCGTTTGTATTCGACACTTATCTCTATCCCCGGTATGCCCTCTATGCCGAGTTTTTCGCACTCAGCCAAAAACTCCGGTAAGCCGGATATATTATCATGATCCGTGAGCGCTATTGCCGACAGCCCCACATCATACGCATGACGGGCGAGCTCACTCGGCGTGAGCGTTCCGTCCGAGCACAGAGAATGAGCGTGAAGATCAATACTTTTTATCATCCATAAGCCCCTGCAGCTCATCCATGAATGTGCTTACATCGTCAAACTGCTTATATACAGATGCAAAACGTACATATGCGACCTCGTCCAATGCGCGGAGCTTTTCCATGACCATCTCGCCTATCTTCGTCGAACGCACTTCGCGCTCCATGCGCTGCGCAAGCTCGCTCTCTATCGTATCTGCGATCATCTCCATCTGAACGATGGATATTGGTCTCTTCTCGCATGCTGTCATTATACCCTTCAATACCTTGTCGCGGTTGAACGGCTGACGCGAATCATCCTTTTTCACTACTACGAGCGAGATCGATTCAAGCTTTTCATAGGTCGTGAACCTCTTTCCGCATTTAAGACACTCGCGGCGGCGGCGTATGGATGTATTTTCCTCCGTCGGGCGTGAGTCTATTACCTTGCTCTCGATAAATGAGCAGAACGGGCATCGCATGATATTATCATCCTTTCATCATAGGTTTAGCATATCTTGTGTATATACATAATCATTATACCATATATTTACGGGTTTTTCAAGCATTTTTCAATTGTTTTTACCAGAATATATTCCGATCCCGCCGCGACTATCGCGCTCCACGGGATCATCGTCTCGCCTATCTTAAAAAAAGCGGCAAGCCCGCCGTAGCGGCGCACGATGAGCCTTGTCACCTGCCCGGTCACCGCGTCTATCTCCGCATCATACACGCTGCCGATACGCTCAGCGGTATCGGCGTTTATCACGATCCTCCGCCTCAGCTGATTCCCCGAGAACATAAAAACACCCCTTCACATACTTATGAAGAAGTGCTTTATATCATTCTCTTTTTTCATGCTTGTTGCGTATCGGCTTTTTGCGGCGCTTCGGTCTGAGATCGTATTTCCGTACCTGCACAACCATTCCCAATGCCGCCACCGCCAATGCAAGCAGCCATGTCCGCCAGTCGATGAAATACAGCCCGAAAAGTGCGAGCACGGACACAGCGCATATTATGCCGCCCGCCGCGCAGGTGATGACCGAGGACATGTATTTCCACTGCACTACCGAGAGCGCGCCCATAAGAAAGCCTATCACAAGATCAGCCGCAAGCAGAGTATTTTCCGGCACCTTCGCGTTCGCGGTGAAGCTTGCCGAGGTCACAACATAGGCGATGAAAAAGCTCAGAAATCCTATACCGATAAAGTAACCGAGCCCCTTCACGAACCTTACCAGCAATATGAGCCCTATCCCGCCAATAAGCGCGAACAGGATCATAAGCACGAAGCTGTCGAACACCAGAAGCCCCGTCATAGCGCCCGCAAGCACGCCGACCGCCGCCGCGCATACGCCGACCAGCCAGACCATCGCCTTTCTGCCGCGCGTCGCTATCATGAACCCGAGAACGGCAAGTGCGACAAGTATTATTATGCCGGCTATCCCGGCATTTGAAAAGTATATCAACAGATTATTCATATATATCTCTCCTGTTGAAATATGATACCACCGACGGACGGATTTGTCAATAGCGAAGGTTGACAAACCTTGCGGCTTATATTATAATTGAATCAGAAAAATATACAGCGGAGGAGGCTTGTTTTATGACAAAAAAAGAACGCGCGCTGCTTATAATCGAGCGGCTTGAGGAGGAATACCCCGACGCGATCTGCTCGCTCAACTATACCACACCGCATGAGCTTCTTATAGCGACCCAGCTCTCGGCGCAGTGCACCGACGCGCGGGTGAATATAGTTACAAAGCCGCTGTTTGAGCGGTATAAAAGCGTTGACGACTTCGCCGAAGCCGACTATGACGAGCTTTGCGAATACATACGCTCCGCGGGCTTCTACCGCAACAAGGCAAAGAACATAATCGCCTGCTGCCAAAGGCTGCGCGATGTATACGGCGGCGAGGTGCCAGACAATATGGAGGATCTGCTCACCCTTGCCGGAACAGGCAGAAAGACCGCGAACCTTATCCTCGGCGATGTTTTCGGCAAGCCGGCGGTAGTCGTTGACACCCACTGCATCCGCATCACGAACCGCATGGGGCTCACGACAAACAAAACACCCGAAAAAATAGAGCAGGACCTTAAAAAGCTCCTGCCCCCCGAAAAAAGCTCCGACTTCTGCCACCGTCTCGTCCTGCACGGCAGAGCGCTCTGCTCCGCGCGCAAGGCGGACTGCGAAAAATGCCCTGTTTCGGATGTCTGCAAAAAGGTCGGCGTGTAGCGCTAGGAAAAAATGACTCAGAACGGATAAATGGAGTCAAAGCGTAGCTTTGAGTATCCGAAGGCGTACATTGGTACGTCGAGAGGCGACATTTGTTCGTTCTGGGCATTTTTAACAGCGCTAAATAAATTCGCACATTACTGTGTTTGCTATATCTAAGCCGCGCTCGGTGAGCCGCAGAAAGCCGTCTGAGAACTCAAGCGCGCCGGCGCGGGTGAATTTATCTATCGCGGCTTTGTATGAGTCATAAAGCCCGATGCCGAACAGCTTTTTAAAAGCTGCCGCGGATACTCCCTCTGTCTTTCTCAGTCCGAGCATCATATATTCGCCGCGCTTATCATCATCTGTAAGGATCGTTTCATCCTCTCCGAAGCTGCCGGAGAGGTATTTTTTTATATCCGATGTGTTATACCGCCGCATACCGTCAAGATATGAGTGCGCCGCAAGACCTATGCCGAGATACTCGGCATAGGTCCAGTATTTCAGGTTATGCCTTGACTCATACCCGGGCATGGCATAGTTTGAGATCTCGTACCGCTCAAAGCCGCGCCGCCTTAAAAATTCCGCGGTGAAATGGTACAGCTCGCGGTCGGTGTCCTCGTCGGGCAATTTATACACGCCGTCCTTATACTTCCGCTCTATCGGCGTTCCTTCCTCTATTATAAGGCTGTACACGCTTATATGCTTTATCGGAAGCGCAACAGCCGCTTCAAGAGAATGCTTAAAGCTGTCCATAGTCTGATACGGCAGCGATGCCATGAGGTCAAGGCTGATATTCTCAAAACCCGCGGCATATAACTTCTCTACTGTCTCTTTCGCTGTTTCCGCGTCATGTATCCTGCCGATCGCCTTCAGCTCGTTATCGTTAAACGACTGCACACCGACGCTCACGCGATCCACACCGCCGGCAAGGAGCGCGGATATCTTCTCATCCGTCACAGTTCCCGGATTCGCCTCGACGGTGATCTCCGCCCCGGACGCGATATCGAAATTATCATGCACCGCCAAGAGCAGGCGCGAAAGCTGCTCTGCGGTAAGCGCCGTCGGCGTGCCGCCGCCGATAAAGACGGTATCGAGGCTTTCGCCGCGATACAGCTCCATCTCGGAAATGAGCGCGGAAATATAGGCGTCTCTCTCCCGCTCCATGCCGGGAAAGGACACAAAGTCACAGTATTCGCATTTTCTTACACAAAACGGTATATGGATATATAAGCCCTTCATTTGCTGCGTCCCCTTACACATAAGAAAAACGGTCCTGCCTGTGGCCGAACCGTCCTTCCGTTGTTTCATTACTTATGAAAGCTTTGCTAACTTCAGAGCAAGCTGTGACTTCTTGTGCGCAGCCTTGTTCTTGTGAACAAGATTACGGCCTGCAGCCTGGTCGAGCTTCTTAACGGCATCCTTGAACAATACCGCAGCCTCGTCCTTTTTGCCCTCTGCAGCTGCTGCCTCAAACTTCTTGATGGCAGTCTTTAAAGCAGTCTTTCTCGCAGTGTTAAGAGCAGTCTTCTTCTCGATTACCTTAACACGCTTCTTTGCTGATTTAATATTCGGCAAAATCTACACCTCCACTATTTTATTAGATAATACCGTAATATTATACTACACTTTTTTTCTGATTGCAAGTGTTTTGATAAATTTTTTTCGATTTTGCCTATTTTACAAGGTTTATACAGCCTAATAAACGCTTTTTTGTGATAAATGCCCAAGGATCACAGCATATTCTTGAAATATGCAAGACTTGGAAACTCCTTATCCGCCTGAGAGCTGACATAGCTCTCCGTTATATCGCTCAGCTCCTTATAATAGCTCTCGTCCTCTATCGAAAACGACAGCATGCGCTTATCCGGGGCGCTCACGATATGCCGCATCAGCATCAGTGCCGCCGCGCTTACAGGCATATCCTCAGGCCGCCTGTGCTCGCGGCAGACGGTAGTTCCGCGCGGCGGACTGAAAAACAGCCCTGCTGCGCCGCACACGCCGCAGCTGTCGAGCTTCGGCAGATACCCCGCCGCGCACATCAGCTTCAGCTCATATACCGCCTTCAGCTTCAGATACGGCTCCTTGCGGTATGCCGCGGCATATACTGTGTTCAAAAACAGCGCAAGTATCCTGTCGTCAGGGTTTGCCTCGCCGGTATAGGTAATGGTTATCTCGGCAAGGTAGGACAAAAGCGACAGCTTCGTTATATCTTCGCTGACCGGATAGAACCCGTCCCGTATATCCGCTGACACC
>CAMNAT010000109.1 GCA_946531785.1 uncultured Oscillospiraceae bacterium | reverse complement strand
TCATCCAGACAGTCTCCTTGCGGTGGTCAACACGCTTTTCTGTTTCCTCCGCATCCTCGCGGTATGCCAGCTGAGTGATGTTCATGCAGCCCGCGCCGTCGGCGCCGAGCTCAAAGGAGATAAGCCCATCTCCGTCCTCCGATGCCGAGAGCACTGCCGCGCCCGCGGAATCGCCGAACAGGATGCAGGTCGCTCTGTCCTTATAGTCAGTCGCCTTTGAGAGAACATCCGCGCATACGATGAGAATATTTTTATACACTCCGTTTTCGATAAACTGAGTAGCCGTCACCATGCCGGTTATAAAGCTCGAGCATGCGGCGTTGAAGTCGAATGCCGCGGCGTTCACAGCGCCTATGTTTCTCTGTACGATACATGCCGTATTCGGTGTGAAATAGTCCGGAGTTACGGTCGAAAGGATTATGAGGTCGATATCCTCTGCCCTTACGCCAGAGTTGTCAAGCGCGTTCTGCGCAGCGCGGGTCGCAAGCTCGCTTGTGTAATCCTCCGGCTCTGCGATATGGCGCTCCTTGATGCCGGTGCGCCTTGTTATCCATTCATCATTTGTCTCAACTATGCTTTCAAAATAAGCATTGTCATATACTTTTTCCGGAACGAACATGCCGAATCCGGAAACACGAGCCTTAGGCATTTTTATTTTCCTCCATCTTAACAAGTTTATCGGTGATACCCTCGATCACACTCGTTGCGACAAACAGCTTTGCCTGTCTGATCGCATTATATACCGCCAGAGCATCCGACGCGCCATGCCCCTTTATAACAGGCTTTTTGCAGCCCAGGAGCGGTGCGCCGCCGTACTCGCGGTAGTCCATCATCTTCTTCAACTCGTTCACGCCGCCCATCACGAACAGCGCGCCGATCTTGCTCTTTAAATTCTTTGTAAACAGCCCCTTCACAGCACTGCCGACCACATGACCCATGCCCTCGATGGTTTTGAGCACAACATTGCCCACAAAGCCGTCACATACCATTACATCCGCGTTGCCTTCCATGACATCCCTGCCCTCGATGTTGCCGATGAAGTTCACAGGCGCGGTCTTGAACTGCTCATAAGCCTTCTTTGTAAGCTCATCGCCCTTGCCCTCTTCCTCACCGATGGACATGATGCCGACTCTCGGCTCATTGATGCCGATGACGTTCTTCATATACACATCGCCCATAATACCGAACTGCACAAGGTTTTCCGGCTTGCAGTTGGTGTTCGCGCCGGCGTCTATAAGCATCTTGGGTCCCTTTGCCGTCGGGAGGATAGTCCCGAGCGCGGGACGGAGTATGCCGCGGATCCTGCCGACTATGAGCAGTCCCGCCGACAACAGCGCGCCGGTGTTGCCCATTGAAAGCATTGCGTCGCCCTCGCCGGCCTTAAGCATCTGTGCCGCCACAACGACGGATGCGCCCTTTTTTTTGCGGACGGCCTTTGCCGGCTCCTCATGGTTTGAGATCATCTCCGGAGCATGGATGACGGTTATTTTATCCTTAGGATAATCGCCGTATTTACCAAGCTCACGGCGCACGATGTTCTCATCGCCTATAAGCACTATATGTACATCAAGCTCCTTCGCAGCCCTTACGGAAGCCTCTACCGGAGCCTGCGGCGCATGATCGCCGCCCATTGCGTCAACTAATATTTTCATATGCCAGCCTCGATCAATTCAAGATTAAATTTACCCCTGAACACTTCCTTGTGTCCGGATGTTATATGCACATGCACTATATACTCATCCTCGCGGCTGCGTATCACCCGCGATTTTGCGACGAGCCTTTCTCCCGCGTGCACCTGAAGCATATATTTCACATTCGCTACCTTTATAAGCGCCGCCTTTGCCTCGATGACACTGAGCGCAAGGTTTTCCGCAAACGCGTATATATACTGACTCTTCACTATATCAGTATTGTAGAAAAGCATACTGCCGTCAGTGTCGAGCACTGATATCCCGTTCTCATACGGGGTGACATCAAGCAGCTCCTCCTTCGTTTCCCTCTCGCCCTCGGCAGCGGATTTTATCCGCTCGCGGTATTCCGCGATACCGAGCTCTGCGCGGTCGTTGCGTATGGATGAAATGCTCACGCCGCATTTTGCCGCAAGCTCCTCATCCTTCAGAAACGGATCTTCATTAATAAGCGACATGAGCAAAACATGCCGTTCTTTTTTCGTCATACCGATCCGCCTCCCGGGTAATTGTTAATTAATATTAGTAGCAGGTCTCAAAAACCCATCATCTCCATTATAAATCAAAGCAATACCGATTGCAAGAGCATTTTCCCTTTTTGTTCAAATATCGTTAATTCATACAAAATGTAGTTATGTTTTTAGCCATATTGCCCAGAATATACACAAAATAAGTGGCTGTCATAAAACAGCCCCCTTAAATATCAATGTCTTTTCAGATCGATCCTTTTCTGCTTGCGGTATTGCGCGCTGCCAAAGCCAAGGATCATATGAAAAAGCGGCGGGAATATCAGTATGCCAATAGCCATGCCCTTGCCCTTGCCGAACGCCTGCGCAAGACGGTAGCTTCGCTTGATGTTGAGTATCACGCCGCCCGCAAAGCACAGCCCCATCGCCAGCAGACAGCCGGTCTGCACCATGCCGGAGGTAACTCCCATAAGATAGCTGAACACAGCAGACCCCGCACCAAGTGCAAGTATCTGCCAATACACTCTGCCGCTCCACGCTATCTTCGTTTCCGTATACTCATTGAGTATCGGTATAAAGCAGCGCCAGACGGACTCTCCCGCCTTGTCGAACAGCTTGTAATAGCCGAGTATCTGCATTGCATAATATATCATCACCAATACCGCGGACAGGTTCGTCACGCCGAACACCGAAAATATCAAAGATACAGAGATCATCTTCCGTTTACCTCATTTTCAAGCTTATTAAATGTATAAAGGCAGCCAAACGACTGCCTTTAGTATATATCCGATTATTCAGCTTCGGGAGCCTCTTCATCTACGTCGATACCTGCAACGACCTCTACCTCGGGATCGGTCGAATATACAAGTGTTGACTCGGGCTGAACATCCTCGTCCTCAACAACAGGAGCTGCCTCTTCTTCCTTCTTCGGCTCGATGAGCGCTCTTATTGAAAGGCTTATCTTCTTGTCCTCCCAGTTTACATCTGTGACCTTTACATCGACCTCCTGACCGATGCTCAGCACATCCTCAGGCTTGCCTATGCGGCGGTCTGCGATCTGCGAGATGTGGATAAGACCGTCAACTGACGGGATGATCTCAGCAAATGCACCAAACGGCATCATTCTTACGATCTTTACCTTGATCACATCGCCCACATGGATCTTGTTCTCTGCAATTACCCACGGGTTGTCCTCAAGCTTCTTGAAGCCCAGTGATATTTTCTTTGTCTCCGGGTTGATGTCCTTGATGTATACATCCATAACATCACCGACAGCGCATACCTCTGACGGATGCTTGATCTTGTTCCATGAAAGCTCACTGATGTGAACCAGTCCGTCGATACCGCCAATGTCAACAAATGCGCCGAACGATGTAAGTGACTTAACTGTACCGGTGTAGTGCTTGCCTACCTCGGCAGATGCCCAGAATTCTTCCTCCTTCGCCTTGCGCTCAGCTTCGAGAAGCACGCGCGCAGAGCCTACTACTCTCTTTCTTCTCTCGTCAAGCTCGATAAGCTTTACCTTGAGAGTTTCTCCTACAAGACTCTGAAGATCCGACACATATCTGTCTGATGCCTGTCTTGCCGGAACGAATACCTGTGCGCCGTCAGCAGAAAGGATCACTCCGCCCTTAACGGCTCTTATTACCTTTCCTACCATCGTCTCGCCCTGTTCGTAAGCCGCTTTGATTTTGTTCCAGCTCTCTATAGCTACCAATTTCTTTCTTGATAAAACTACCTTTCCTTCAGCATCGTTCACGCCTACAACGTAAACCCTGATCGTGTCGCCTTCCTTTACAACATCAGACGGCTCAAGTGACGGGTCGTCAGTGATCTGATCCGCGGCAAGCTGACCGTTATACTTGAAACCGCCGAGATCAACGATTACTTCATTCTTGCGGACCTCTACAACGATACCGTCCACAATGTCCCCATTGTTGAGAGTTTTCTGTTCGGAGCTTTCGAACAGTTCTGCAAAGCTCTCTTCATTTTTAAGATTTTCACTCATAGCCTTTACTACCTCCTGGATAATACGCGCGGGCGTTGAAGCTCCCGCCGTAATACCTATTTTATTATATTGTTTTCGCGGAACCTCGTCCGCGGTCTCGACATGCCAGGTCTCGGGACACAGCCGCTTTGATATCTCAAACAGCTTTTTTGTGTTCGAGCTGTTGCGCCCTCCGATAACGATCATACAATCGGATGACACAGCCAAAGCAGCGGTTTCCTCCTGCCTGTCTTTAGTCGCACTACATATTGTATCAAATTCTATACTACTTTTGCAAGTCTTTTTTAAAATTTGTACTATTTGCACAAAATTATTTTTTTTAATTGTTGTTTGTGCCACAATGCAAAGGGATTTATTGGAAAAATCCTCGTGTATTTCGGTAGTTTCGCTGTCGATTATGACCGCTGACCCCTCACACCAGCCGTTTATGCCTCTTACCTCGGGGTGGTTTTTGTCGCCGATTATGACGATCTGATACCCCTCCTTGTGATATTTTTCTGCTATCTTATGAATCTTTTCAACAAACGGACAGGTCAGGTCGATGTACGGTCTGTCTCCGATGCGTTCATACACATCCTTACCCACGCCGTGGGCGCGGATGACTATCGTGCAGTCGTCGGGGATATCCTCAGGTCTTTCATACGACACGACGCCGCGGGATGCAAGATCGTCTGTAACCTGCCGGTTATGGATTATATCGCCGAGCGTTGCTATCTTCCTGCCCTCTTTAAGTGCCGAATACGCGCCGTCCACCGCGCGCTTAACGCCGAAGCAGAAGCCGGCGGTCTTTGCTACCTTTATCTCATTACAGCTCATAGATCCGCTCCAGTACCTTGTCAGCAAGAGCCTGAGTCTCCTCTGCCGTCGGCTTGCTGCCATATTCTTCCGTAAGATCCATAGGCTCGCCGAATGCTATCGTCACGCGGCGCATCCATCTGTAGCCGTTTTTGATATGCACCGGAACGACCGGAGCCGAAGCGCGTGCCGCGATAGCCGCAACACCCGGCTTTGCGCGGCGCTTTTCGCCGTCCCTGACTCTGCCGCCCTCGGGGAACATCATAAGTATATCGCCCTTTTTAAGTATCTGCAGCGCCGCCTTCATAGCGCCTATATCGCCCCTGCCGCGCTGTATCGGGAACGCGCCCAGCTTGGTGATGAGCGCGCCGAAGAATTTGTTTTTGAACAGCTCCGCCTTTGCCATAAAGGTCATTCTTTCCGGATACGGGCAGAACACGCCCATCATCACCGGATCGAGATTGCTCTTATGGTTGATGGCAAGTATAACACCGCCGCTTGCCGGCACATTTTCCCTTCCGGTTACGGTGATCGGGAACATAAAGAACAAAAGTATACGGACGATCACCCTTGCGATTTTGCGTAATAACATCTTTCTTCTCCTTGCTTATCTGTTTTCTGCGTTCTGTATCATCGACTTCACTGCCGCTACGACCTCGTCATAGATCATATCACTCGAATCGAGCAGCACAGCGTCCTCGACCTGCACCAGCGGCGATTCCGCGCGGGACATATCGTTTCTGTCGCGCTCCTCGACATCACGCTTCAGCGCTTCAAAATCACACTCGATGCCCTTTTCGTTATACTCGCGCCAGCGGCGCATAGCCCGCTCATGCACCGATGCGGTGAGGTAGATCTTGAGCTCCGCGTCCGGAAGGACTACCGAGCCTATATCCCTGCCGTCCATCACAACGCCGCCCGCCTTTGCCATTTCGCGCTGCATATCCACCAGTCTGCGGCGCACCTCGCCGACGGTCGCGACAGCCGACGCAGCCATAGACGCGTCATTTTCGCGGATGCGCGAGGAAACATCCCTTCCGTTCAGATACATTCTCTGCACGCCGTCCTCATATTTTATATCTATTTTTATCTTATCAAGCTCCGGAACAACATCTGCCGGTGACGAGATAACATCTATCCCGTTTTCAAGCCCGTAAACTCCGACGGTGCGGTACATCGCGCCGGTGTCTATATAGACATAGCCCATATCGACCGCCGCCTGCTTTGCGACCGAGCTTTTTCCCGCTCCTGCGGGACCGTCGATCGCGACAGAAATCTTTTTTCTGTTTACTATATCAGGTCTCAAGCTCCTTGCCCCCTTTAAATAAATATGCTTCAGCCCGCTGTTTGCAAGCTCCGTATTTATATGCATCATCACTCTTATGCACATTTTAAGCGCGTTATCTATATCCGGCGCCGCCATATCCAGAAGCGGCACATCCGTTATGCCCATCCCGCGCACCGCCGCCGCGGGGAACACAGCCGTTATATCCGGTGTTACGGTGAAAATTATATCCGTTATATCCGCCGTATCAAGCCCGTTCGCCTTGATGATATCCGAGATCAGCTCCTGCGCGGCATTAAATATATCCTCTCTTGTATTACTGTCCGCGGTCGTCGCGCCGCGTATCGCCCGTACTGCCATATTTATTCTCCTTATACTGCTCTGTGCCCCAGACCTATCACCACATCGTTGAGGTTCAACAGTCCCACTGTGAAAAACAGCCCCACCGCGACATGCTCGCCGCCGCGTGCTATGCCGATCTTGCCGCCGAGATTGAGTCCGGTGCATTTATTGAGTATCTGCTGGATAGCCTCATGAGCCGCGCCCGCTACCGCGCCCTCCTCCGAATGCGAACCGGCGATAACGCCCTCGCGACGCGCCGCCACGACTGCGCGCTCCAAAATTTTGGGCACCGCGTCGCGGAAATCGCTGCCGAAATCCACCGCCGCCGCCTTTATGCCGAGAGCCGAGAGAGATGCCTTGACTGAGCTTTCCTCCTCACGCGACTCGCTCATTGCCATGCCCAGAGCCGCTTTACATACTATCTTGCTGTTTGTTCCTTCCATACTTCCATACTCCTTTTTATCAACCTTCCACCACCGAGCTAACGCTCGGCGGT
>CAMNAT010000108.1 GCA_946531785.1 uncultured Oscillospiraceae bacterium | reverse complement strand
CGGCGAAGACGACCGCGGTTCCGGCGCGGTGAGCATGGCGCCCGGATCGGCAAAGCCCTTCAGCTTTTTATCCATCAGCGGGATAGCCTCACGCATCGTTTCGGTCACAAAATCCGGAAAGAGCTTTTTAAGCTCAGTAAACACAACTCCCGGTCTGTAGCTCGGCTCGACATGTCCATCCGCTGCTTCAAGTCCTAAAAAGCTGCCGACCGTCTCAGCGGGGGCATAATATCCTCCGGTAAGCTCATATGCCTTTTTCTCGATCGCTCTTTGCAGCTCACAGCCGCCGAGCACATCGTCACCCTCTATATCCTCCGGCATAACATTTACGAGCAGCGCACTGTTGGCGTTCTCGCCATCGCGCGCGTAGCGGCTCATCCCGTTCGTAACGACACCGCCGTCCTCTGATGCCGAGGCTATGACCTCACCGCCGGGACACATACAAAACGTGTACGCGCTCCTTCCCGTTGATGTCTTTACCGCAAGCTTATAATCGGCAGGCGGCAGCAGCTTATACATATCGCCATACTGAGCGCGGCTTATATCCTTCTGCCTGTGCTCTATCCTCGCGCCGATCGCAAACACCTTGCGTTCCATATCCGCCCCTGCACTTTTCAGCATTTTAAATGTATCGCGCGCGCTGTGTCCGCACGCCAATACAAGCGTGTCGGTCTCTATCTCATACTCGCCGTTCTTATCCTCTGCCTTTACCGCTATAAGCCTGCCGTTATCCGTAACTATGCCCGACAGCCTCGTTCCGAAACGCACCTCGCCGTTATGGGCTATTATGTCCTCACGAAAGCTCTTCACCATGCCGACAAGCTTATCCGTGCCGACATGCGGCTTTGAACGGTAGGTTATCTCATACGGTGCGCCATGCGCCGCAAACTGCTCCAGGACATAAGCTATCCGCTTATCCTTCACTCCGGTCGTGAGCTTTCCATCGGAAAATGTTCCGGCTCCGCCCTCGCCGAACTGAACATTGGATTCGGTATTCAATTTTCCGCCGTTCCTGAACTTCTCGACATCCTTCATCCTTGTATCCACATCGTTGCCGCGCTCGAGGACTATCGCCCTTGCGCCGCGCCTTGCAAGCGAATGCGCGCACATCATTCCCGCCGGTCCGAAGCCTGCCACTATTACAGGCTTTGCCGGAGGTGTTCCCTTGGGAAGCTTATATCGTTTTTCCTTAACTATCTCCGCGCCCTTTATGCGCTTCACCGCCGTAAACTCGTTATCAAGCTCAACATCAACTGTATAGACATAATGTATATCGTTCTTCTTTCGCGCATCCAGCGACTTGCGGTATATACGGAACGACTTTATACTTTTTAACCCATATTTCTTTATCACATACTCCGGCAGGTCATCCTCCGGCAGCTCTATGGGATATTTTATATTACTGATCCTTATCATTGTTATTTCCTCTTATTTTTCAGGCTTCCTATATTATAACATAATTATTTTTGTTGTCAAGAAAATAATGGTTGCAATCACGCGGCCGCTGTGGTAAAATAAACAGGTACATTAAGGAAAGAGAGACATAATAATGAATAAACTGAAAAACTCCGAGCGGCTTGGTTATATCGAGGTGCTTACAGGCGGCACGCTCTGGGGCTTTATAGGCGTATTTGTTCTGGAGATGAGCAAGCTCGGCGCATCGTCTGAGATGACAAGTTTTCTCAGGATGAGCTTCGCCTTTGCTATACTCGCTCTTATAACCATAGCCAAATACGGGATAAAGGCATTTAAGGTAAGCAGAAAGACGCTTTTTGTATGTATTTTACTCGGACTTATCTGCCACGGTATATATAATGTATTTTACAATATCGCCGTAGTAAAGACAGGCATCACCACAAGCGCAGTTCTTCTCAATGTCGCTCCGGTATTCACCGCCGCGGCATCAAGGATACTGTTCAAGGAAAAGATAACACCGCAAAAGGCTGCGGCGCTTGCTATAAACATAATCGGCTGTGTGCTTGCGGTAACGGGCGGAAGTATATCACTTTCAGGGCTGTCTGTTGCAGGAATTCTGTTCGGTATCGGCGCGGGCTTCTGCTACTCGATGACCGCGATAATCGGCAGACTTGCCGGAGATATGACAAACGCCTATGTCATGAGCACATACAGCTATCTTGCGGCAGCGGTATTCATAGCCATCTTCATGCATCCGTGGAGCGGCACCGCAATGAATGCGGGCATACTGATCTGGGGCTTTTTATACGCGCTGATACCTACCGCCATAGCATACATATTCTACTACAACGGCGTGCAGAAGATAAAGGAAAGCAGCAAGGTGCCTGTTTTCGCATCGACTGAGACAGTCGCAGCTGCGATCATAGGTATCATGCTCTATCACGAGCAAATAGGGATAATAAATATCATCGGTATCATTCTTGTGCTTTTAAGTGTTGTGCTGATGAATATAAGGAGAGCTGAAAATGAAAAATAACGCTTTTGACTATGAGCTGTTCAAGGATCCGTCTGTCGAGTTCCGCGGTCTGCCGTTCTGGTCATGGAACTGCAGGATCAAGAAGGATGTTATCGACAGACAGCTTGAAACCTTTAAGGAAATGGGCTTCGGCGGAACAGTGATCCACCCACGCGAGGGACTTGACACAGAGTATTTAAGCGATGAGTTTATGGACATGATCCATCATACAGTTAAGCGCTCAAAGGAGCTTGGACTGATCTGCTGGTTATATGACGATGACCGCTTCCCGTCCGGCGCAGCTGATGGCATCGTTACGAAGAATCCGCACTACAGAGCGCGGCAGCTCCTGCTGACGGTGAACCGCCCCGGTGAAGGCTATTTCGATTCGCGTGAGGAATTTGATGCCGAGATAGATAAGGGCAATATCCCGCGCGGATATTATATAACGACCTATGCAATAAAATTTGAAAGCGGGCAGATGCGCGACTATAAGCAGCTTGAAAAAGGCGAAAACGCACCTGACGGCTGGCAGCTGCGCTATGGATATATTGAGCTTCAGGAGCCGTCGCCGTGGTTCAACGGTCAGGCGTATCTTGATACGATGAACCCCGAAGCGGTAGACGAATTTATACGCGTTACTCATAAACGGTATAAAAGCGTTCTCGGTGACGATTTCGGAAAGACCGCATCGGCGATATTCACCGACGAACCGCGTATCGGCAAGCAGATACCGCCTAAAAAATCAGAGACAGACGAGGATGTATATATCCCCTACACAGATCATTTTGCAGAGGAATTCAAAGCGGAGCATAGCTATGAGCTGCTCGATATCGCTCCGGAATTCGTATGGACACGCGCGGACGGTGATATGACAGGCAGACTCACCTACCGCGACGCGGCGGCGGAATGCTTTGCGCGTACCTTTATGGATCGAATAAGCAAATGGTGCCGCGAAAACGGCATACTGATGACCGGACATATTCTTTCGGAATCGCCGATAAGCGCTCAGACGACCACCGTAGGCGAGGCTATGCGCCAGTACAGGAGCATGGATATACCCGGTATCGATATTCTCGCCGACTTCAAGGAGTTCACCTCCGCAAGACAGGCGGCAAGCATCGCCGCGCAGTACGGAAGGCGCGGAGTTATGAGCGAGGAATACGGCGTTACACACTGGGATTGCAGCTTCAAGACCTATAAGCTGCAAAGCGACTGGCAGGCAGCGCTGGGTATTACACACCGCGTCCCCCACCTCAGTCACATGACGCTTGAGGGCGAGGCAAAACGCGACTGGCCGGGCTCAATATTCACTCAGGCACCGTGGTATAAGGAATGGAAGCAGCTGGAGGATCACAACGCGCGAGTGACGACCGCGCTAACGCACGGCAGGCGTATCACACGGATAGGCGTTATCCATCCCATAGAGAGCATGTGGGTATCATATGGCCCCGAGGACACATACAAGAGCGTTATGGAGCTGCTCGATAAGGGCTTTACGGAATTTGCGGATAATATGCTCTATAACACGCTCGACTTTGACTATATAAGTGAATCGTTTCTGACAGAACAGAAGCCGGAAGTTGAAGACTCGCTATTTATGCTCGGCAAGGCTGCATACGAGGTTATTATAGTGCCTAGCCTGATAACCATACGCTCGACCACTCTTGACGCACTGGAGGCGTTCGCCGCAAACGGCGGCAGGATCATATTCTCCGGCGGCATCCCGCGAATGGTAGACGGAAAACCGTCAATGAGAGCGATACAGCTTGCAAACAGGAGCATTATACCGACCGACCTGATGAGCGAGCTTGAGCCGTTCCGCGATATAAGGGTTACGCGTCCCGACGGTACGGCATCCGATAATATTCTGTATCAGCTAAGGGATGACAGCGATTCAAAATGGCTGTTCCTGGCACATGCCCGCCACAGCGATAGCATCGAAGCTGAAAAATATGTATTAAAAATACGCGGTGAATATGCCGTTACGCTATATGACACGATGACATGCGAGCGCAAGAGCTTCCCCGCCCGTCACGAAAACGGATATACCGTAGCGGAGCTTGAGATATACTCCGAGGACAGCTTGCTTTTCAGATTATCGGATAAAGCGGAAAACGCAGAGCAGAGCACCGGGGTCAGATATACGCCGATACAAAGCGTAAGCGCATTTGACAGCGTAAAGCTTTCCGAGCCGAATGTGTTGCTACTCGACTATGCAAGATATAAAACAGACGGCGAGATAAAGCCGTTCGACAATCTGCTGCACATTGACAACGCTGTACGCCGCGAGCTCGGCTTTACTCCGCATACGGGAATGGATATGCAGCCGTGGGCTACGGAAGCAAAGGAATATCATACAGTAACGCTGTATTTTGATATTGATTCCGAGATCGGCACGCCCGCGCAGCTCGGCATTGAGCATCCGGAGCGATGCCGCGTATTCTTAAACGGTATCGAGGCTGACACAAAGCCCGTCGGAACATATGTAGATGACGCGATAAAGGTAATAGATATACCGGATATTAAAAAGGGCAAAAATGAGTTGGTAATAGAGCAACAATATAATCAGAAGAGCTATATTGAAAATCTGTACCTGCTCGGCAGTTTCAAGGTTGAAGTGAACGGGAATGATAAAAAGCTTGCCGCAAAAAGCCGTAATATAACGCTCGGCGATATAACCGCGCAAGGCCTGCCGTTCTACACCGGCGACCTCTACTACAGCTTCGGATTTGATGCGGAGACTGATGGAGAGTACGCCATAAAGATCGACAGCTTCTCCGCGCCGATAATGGCTGTATATGCCGACGGCAATCGCACCGGCACCATTGCCTACGCGCCGCACCGCACTTCATTGGGAAGGCTCGCAAAGGGAATGCATGAGATAACCGTCCGCCTTTACGGAAACAGATTCAACGGCTTTGGAACGCTGCATAATTCAAATGACGATTATGTCTGGTACGGCAACTCGTCCTTCCGCACCACAGGCGATGAATGGACAGATTCATACCGCGTCCGTCCGGTCGGGATAATGAGTGAAATACAAATTGAAAAGGTCTCCGGTTGAGGAGACCTTTTCGATTGTCCGGATTTATTTGTTTGAATTCTTAGTGTAGTTCAGGAGACCGCCGGCATAGAGCATTTCCTTCTGTCTGTCGGAGAACGATACCGAGCAGTCAAAGTCAAAGTCCTTGGTTACATTTGTGACCTTGATGATGTCACCATCCGCGATCTGTGAGCGGATATTCTCTATCTTGAGTACATCATCTGCATCTACCCTGTCATAATCCGCCTCATTCGCAAATGTCATCGGAACTATTCCGGCATTGATGAGGTTTGCCATGTGGATACGCGCAAATGACTTTGTTATTACCGCCTTAACACCGAGATACAGCGGAGCCAACGCCGCATGCTCTCTAGATGAGCCCTGCCCGTAGTTTGATCCGCCTATGACTATGCTCTTGCCCATTTCAAGCGCTCTGTCATGGAATGACTCGTCGCATACCGCAAAGCAGTATTTTGATATCTCCGGTATATTTGAGCGGAGCGGAAGTATCTTTGCGCCCGCCGGCATGATGTGGTCGGTGGTGATATTATCTCCTACCTTCAGGCTTACGCCTGCTTCGATAGTCTCAGGCAGCGGCTCAGATACCGGGAACGGCTTGATGTTCGGACCTCTCAGCACCTCAACGCTGTCCATATCCTCCGCAGCAACCGGAGGCTCAACCATGTTATCATTTATCAAAAAGCTTTCGGGCATCTCAAATACCGGCATCTCTCCGAGAGTTCTCGGATCTGTAAGCACACCAGCGATGGCGGACGCTGCCGCAAGCTCCGGTGATACGAGATATATCTGTCCGTCCTTTGTGCCGGAGCGACCTTCAAAGTTACGGTTGAAGGTTCTTAACGAGATACCATGGGAATTAGGTGACTGACCCATACCTATGCAGGGGCCGCATGCGCTCTCTAAAACTCTTGCGCCGGCTGCAAGCATATCTGCCAATGCGCCGTTCTCGGCAAGCATGGTGAGCACCTGCTTTGAGCCCGGTGCTATCGCGAGCGATACATCCGGATGTACGGTCTTGCCCTTTAAGATATGCGCTACCTTCATCATATCCATAAGTGATGAGTTTGTGCATGAGCCGATACATACCTGATCTATCTTCATCGGGCCGATCTCCTCGACCGTCTTTACATTGTCCGGAGAATGCGGACATGCTGCCATCGGAACAAGCTCCGAAAGATTGATATTTACTATTTCATCATATACAGCATCCGGGTCTGCCGAAAGCGGAGTATAGTCTGCCTCTCTGCCCTGTGCCTTCAAAAACTGCAGCGTTACCTCGTCCGACGGGAAGATAGATGTCGTCGCGCCCAGCTCTGCGCCCATGTTGGTTATGGTCGCGCGCTCAGGCACCGATAATGTCTTTATGCCTTCGCCGCAATACTCGATGACCTTGCCTACGCCGCCCTTAACGGAAAGTCTTCTGAGCACCTCAAGGATAACATCCTTTGCCGCTACCCATGGTCTGAGCTTGCCTGTAAGCTCGACCTTTACGACCTTCGGACAGGTGATGTAATATGTGCCGCCGCCCATTGCAACAGCAACATCCATTCCGCCCGCGCCGATAGCGATCATACCGATACCTCCGCCGGTAGGTGTGTGCGAATCAGAGCCAATGAGTGTTTTGCCCGGTATGCCGAACCGCTCAAGATGCACCT
>CAMNAT010000107.1 GCA_946531785.1 uncultured Oscillospiraceae bacterium | reverse complement strand
GCTATAAATGTGGATTCAAGCATGATCTGCTGATCACAAAAGAAGAAATGGCATCTGTTGCAATAAGCTGTTTATTATGTGCAATGAAGGAAAAGGGCAAGGAACGGTCAGTATATGTTCTAAACGCTCCTTTTAACGATGAGGATATGTCTCCATGGGCAAAACCTTTTGTTGATGTGGCGGCATCATATGGGCTTGTTTCGGGCGATGATGACGAGAAGTTCCATCCTAAGGATAATGTAAGCCGTGCACAGGCGGTAATAGTAGTTAACCGTATAGCAGAATTACTGAAATAAACAGAGTAGAAAGAGGGGTAATATGTATGAAAAAAGCAATGGCAGGGATATTGACAGCTGCAATTCTGACTGCAGCGGCGGTTCCCGTGTTTGCGGAGGATGACAAACCGACGATATATATAGCCGGCGATTCGACCGCGCAGACATACCGCGCATTATCAAACTATCCGCAAATGGGCTGGGGGCAGGTTTTTGCAGATTATTTTAATGATGATATAATCGTTGAAAACCGAGCTATAGGCGGAAGAAGCACAAAAAGATTTATTGATGACGGGCGTCTTGATAAAATATATGAAGACATAAAGCCGGGTGATTATCTCTTTATACAGTTCGGAATAAATGACGGTGCTAAGGATAAGCCCGAGAGGTATACAAGCGTTGAGGATTATAAGACGCTTTTGAAGGATAAGTATATCGGCGAGATCGAAAAGCGCGGCGCGACACCGATCCTTATGACACCGACTGCAGCAGCTAATTGGGATGATGAGAAAAACGAATTCAAGGATTCGCGATTGGAGTATGGAGTTGCGACCCGCGAGCTGGCTGCGGAGCTTGGTTGTAAGTTTATTGACATAAACAGGATCATGACCGATACCTATAACAGTATGAAAAAAGAAGATGTTCTTTCGGGTTACTTCATTTGCGAACCGCTTGAAAGCGTAGCATATCCGGAGGGCACTGATGATCACACGCACCTGAAGGAAAAGGGTGCAAGGCTTATCGCCGGGCTGATAGCTGAGGCGATCCCGGAACAAGTTCCTGAGCTTATAAAGTACCTAAAGGGTGGAGAGGTGTTCACAGATATAGGCGGTCACTGGGCTGAGAATACTATAAAATCAGCTCAGTACAGCGGTATTGTTTCGGGCATAGGCAACGGACTGTTTGCGCCTGATGCAAATGTTACCCGCGCCGAGTTCTTAAAGATGGCAATGGAAGCTGCGGGCATACCGGGTCACGCATACCGCGAGGGCGAGTGTTTCGATGCTGCACAGGATGACTGGTATTGCTATTATTTACAGGGTGCTTTGGATAAGGGGCTTATCCCGCAGACGATGACCGGTGGAAAAACAGAAACTGCTGTAAAGGTACTGACCGAAGCAACAGATGAAAAAGAAGCTGCTACTACAGAAATATTGACCTATACCGGTGAATTCAAAGGTAATATGCCAATAACCCGTGAGGAAATGGCAGTGATCGCCATGAATTGTCTGTCATATGCGGCAAAGCATTCGGATAAAGAAATAAAAACGGTATCAAAAGAAAACAGTATTATCGACCGGGATATTACAGAAGCATATCTGAATACGATCGAGGCAGCATATTCATACGGTCTTGTTGAAGGTATGGATGACGGAAGCTTCCATGCTAAGGATAATCTTACAAGAGCACAGGCGGTAACGATTATAAGCCGCATGGCAGAACATCTGAAGTAAATTAACAGAAAGGAATGATATATATGAACAGAGTACCTATAACACTACTCACAGGCTATCTGGGCGCGGGCAAGACCACGCTCATGAACCATATCCTGTCCAATCAGGAGGGCTATAAGGTAGCCGTTATCGTAAACGACATAGGCGAGGTAAATATTGATTCTTCGCTTATTCAGAAGGGGGGAGTCGTTCAGGAGGAGGATTCAAGTCTTGTTCCTCTCCAGAATGGATGCATCTGCTGTACGCTCAAGGTAGACCTTATGAAGCAGATCGCGGAGCTTGCTCAGTCGGGCAAGTTTGATTATATTCTTATCGAGGCAAGCGGTATTTGTGAGCCGTTGCCGATCGTGCAGACTATCTCAATGATGGATGGCAGCATTCCAGATAGTGAAGCGCCGACATGTGTGCGTCTTGACTGTGTTGTTACTGTTGTTGACGCTCTGCGCCTTGTTGACGAGTTTGCGGGCGGAGAGAAGCTTATGGGTGATATCGACGAGGAGGATATCGAGAATCTTCTCATCCAGCAGATAGAGTTCTGCTCGACGATAATAATAAACAAGGTCGATGAGGTATCAGAAGAGGATCTTGCAAAGGTAAGAGCGGTTGTTAAGGCTCTCCAGCCAAAGGCTAAGATCATTGAGACCAACTATGCGAAGGTCGATCTGAAGGATGTTCTCGACACAAAGCAGTTTGATTTTGAAAAGACATTTTCATCTGCGGGCTGGATAACGGAATTTGAAAAAGAAGATGATGACCACGAAGAGCATCACGACCATGATGAAGACGAGCATGAACACCACCATCATCACGATCACGATGATGATGAGCATGAACATCACCATCATCACGATCACGATGAGGACGAGCATGAGCATCATCACGGACATCACCACCATCATCACCATCATCATGACGAGGGTGAGGCTGAAGAATACGGCATAGGCTCATTTGTATATTACCGCCGTCAGCCGTTCAAGATGAATAAGCTCAGAAAATGGCTCAACGAAAGCTTTCCGAAGGGCGTTATCCGCTGCAAGGGTATAGTATGGATAGATAAGGACAATGATATGTCCTTTGTTCTGGAACAGGCAGGCAAGCAGATCCAGATGTACGAAAACGGACGCTGGTTCGCGTCGGCATCGAGAAAACAGCTTGCTGAGTTCGTAAAGAATGATCCGTCCATAATGAAGAACTGGGACGAAAAGGCAGGAGACAGGATGATTAAGCTTGTGTTCATCGGACAGAAGCTTGATAAGGATGAGATATCAAGACAGCTTGACGAGCTGTTAAAGCAGATATAAACCAAAACGAGGCTCCTTACTAAGGGGTCTCGTTTTCAAGCTTATATAACATATACCCGGATTATAATGCTGACTAATACAGCTGCAATTAAGATGATAAGTGCAGGGAAGTAGCGGCGCATGCCGGTATCCTCTGTATATTGTTCATTTATTGCACTAAGATATTGAGGCATATCTGTAAAATCACTGTTCATGTGTATTGATGTCAGATACCAGCCGTTGTAGTCATGCTTTGCTGTAGCGGTACTGTACTCATCTTTTTTAACTATCCCATCGTTAAAGCTGTTGCTGAAAATGATATACAGCGAGCCGTCCGGAGTATAGAATGTGTTTGCGATGCTGTGCACATCTGTGGCAAAATATCTGGTGTAACCGCCGTAATAGTAATAATAGCCATTTGCGTTACAGTATCCTATATCTGATAGTTGGCGTTCATCAGGACGCTTAGCATCAATTCTGAACGCCTTTTGCATGGAATCGGATATGAATCTTTCACTGCACATTTTGAGGTCGCCGTTTATTGTTCGATCTTCAGGATGAAATGAGCTAAGCAGCATAAAATTCCGGTGAGTATACAGGACATCACGCATCAGCTTATCCATATCATAATTATTGCGGTCGTAGTCCTTTATATCAGCACAGCATTTTATAAGCGTTAACAGCTCAGCTTTGTCGCTTTTGCTGAGACTGCTCTCAGCCGCATAGACGGGTATATAGATAAACAATATCAAAACGAAAAATAATCTTTTTATTTATCTCACCCCCGTATTAGTTTGTGCGGGAAGGTGAACTATTTTTCACAAACGGTCAAGGAATTTTATTCATGGCGCAGCAGCATGTGTTATGATGAAATAATTAAAAAACAAAGGAGGATGCATTTATGCACAACGACATTCAGGCAATTATGTTCACAAAACAGGAGATAGATCAGATGGTCTATAGCCTTGCACACAACATCAATAACGACTACGCAGGTGAAGAGGTCGTTGCGATCATTATCATGAAGGGCAGCCTTATGTTTGCGGCAGATCTTATCCGCGCACTAACTATGAATGTTAAGATCGATTTCATGCAGGTGTCAAGCTATGGTGCAGGTACAGAATCGACAGGGACCATAAAGATCAAGAAGGATTCGGATATTGATCTTAATGGCAAGAATATTCTTATCATTGAGGATATCGTGGACAGCGGCAGAACACTTGCTCTCCTTAGGCCGACACTTGAAAAGAGAGGTGCAAAGAGTGTAAAGATAGCAACGCTCCTTTCAAAACCCGACCGGCGGGTCGTAGACGTTCCTGTTGAATACATAGGTGCGGAGATACCCGACGAGTTTGTTGTTGGGTACGGGCTTGATTATGACGAAAAGTACAGACAAATGGATTATATTGGTATATTAAAGCCGGAAGTATATAATTAATTGTAAAATCAAAAAAAATCATGAAAAGGTATTGACAAAATGATAGTTTTCTGCTATAATAATTATCGTTGTCGATACCACGGAGAGATGTCTGAGTGGTTGAAAGAGCCGGTCTTGAAAACCGGTGACGGTTCCGCCGTCCGCGGGTTCGAATCCCGCTCTCTCCTCCAATTTTTTCTAATATTAATATGGGTACTGCATACAGCGTAGATTATTTATGAAAAGGCAGTAATTCTACATAAACTGTATGCAATTTTTATTCATGGAGAAGTACTCAAGAGGCCGAAGAGGCGCCCCTGCTAAGGGTGTAGGTCGGGAAACTGGCGCGAGGGTTCAAATCCCTCCTTCTCCGCCAGAGTGAGGTCTTGAAAATGGCTTAGTTAAGCCGTTTTCAAGACCTTTCTCTTTGTCCGTTTTTGCGTTTGGTCTTTATTTGGTCTTTATTCGTTATTTTTGGTCTTTGCGGTCGTAAACCTGAACAGATCTGCGACAGCCTGACTTGCCTTTGCTTGTGCTTCCATGAATGAGTGTGCGTAGATGTTCATAGTAGTGCTTGCCTGTGCGTGACCGAGACAAGCCTGAACGGTTTTTACATCAACTCCGTTTGAAATAAGCAATGACGCATTCAGGTGCCTGAAGCTGTGTACATTAACATACCGCAGCCCTTCACGCTTACAAAATTTTCTGAGCCATGACAGCGGCGCCTGGGGAGATAGTGGTTCGCCTGTTGCGGTTTTGAATATGAATTCATTATTACCTGTCCATGCGTCAAGCAGACGCGCCTCCTCGTCTTTGTAAAATGTTTGTAAACGCCTCAAATGAGTAAATAGCTCTGTTGGAAGCTTGAGGCTTCTCTCTGACTTTTTCGTTTTCGGAGTGTCGAGCGCCAAACCCTTGCCGCAGATATAGTTAAGGGTTTTTCTGACGCTTATGATGTGGTTATCAAAATCTATATTATCCCATGTGAGCCCGCATAGCTCAGCTCTGCGAAAGCCTCCGTATATTGCAAGTAGAAAGTAGCATTGATATACCAGAGGTGCTTTTTCAACCAGCTTATCTATGAAAAGCTGTGCTTCGTCAAGAGAGTAGCAATCCTTTTCTGTCGCTTTTACAGAGGGAAGGTTAGCGCGCTTACATGGATTATCGGAAATCAACCCCATGCGTACAGCATAGTCAAGTATCGATGACATACAGGATATGTAATTCTTTACTGTCTTAGCTGACATGGGCTTATATCCGTTTCTCTCATCACCTTTCATGAACTTGCCTATAAGCATCTGAACACTCCTTGTTGTTATCTTGTCAAGCCTTAGATGTCCTATTTCCTTGTTAAGTCGTTTCAGCACATGGCTTGTTTTATCATATGTGACCTTTTTGTAGCGGGGCTTTGCGTATTCGTTATCCCATTGCTCAGAAAATGTTTGAAATTTCACTGCTGAGGTAACAAGTCCGCTCATACAGGCTTCCTCAAACAGTATCGCCTGACGACTAAGCTCCTTTTCAATTTGCTTTGGTTTCATGCCTGCCGGCGGTGTCCATGTCATAGACTGGGTAACCTGTTTACCGCTGCAGTCATATCCGCATGATACCTTGATCCTATATGAATTATTGCGTTTTGTAATTATTGCCATAAAACTTTTTCATACCTCCTTTGTATCTATGGCATGTTCTTGTATTATTTTATCAGCGTATGCTGTAATTAGCTTTGGTTTGTCAGCCATTCAGTGAAGTCATCATTAGTTGCTTTACCGGCTTTTATCCGTTTTTTCCAATCCTGTGTTTGAGCTTTAAATTGATTAAAGTTTTGTTGAAACTCTTCATTTTCAGGATGCCTTTTTGCTTTCATTTGTTTTCTGGTGTATAATCGCCTATAAAGCTGAGTTGCCAGATCTAATCTGATGTTTTCTTGACGCTGCATATATCCGCCGTATTCCTTACAGGTTTTTTGAGGATTCTGAGGAGCAGGATTGTCACAGTACAGTGCATCTGACCGTTGGGGAATAAACAACTTACCACAATTTTTACACAGCTTTAAGGTTATGTTATTGTTGATAATATTATATAACTCAAACAGTATTACATCCATCATAGAGCTGAATGTATACACATATCGTCTTGAAAATTCGCTTGTTCGTGTACTTATTCTAACATCAAAGGCCAATCTGTCCTCGATAATATCATTAGGTATAAAAGTCAGAGGCTCTTCCAAATCATCTCTCTCTAAAGCGTGTATGATCTTGCACATGTCAGGCGAAAAGCATTTTTCATATGGAAATTCTCGTAGTATTCGGGTGAATTCTAATAAAACAATTCTTTTCGTGTACTCACTTGTAGATGCATTCATATAATTCCATGGCAAATTGTCGTCTTCGCTATAAAAAGAACTTATCCGTTCAATTATATTTGAAGAAGAAAATGCATCGCTGGTTATAAACACTATGAAGTTTTTTATGAAAAATCTATCTTTTTCAGATATACTTATAAAATCTTTAAGTTGATTGTAGGCTTGCTCATAAGTCAGTGCTGGTGAGGTATCCAATGAAAACTTTTGCTCAAAATCGTTTTCAAACAGCTTAAAAGCACATTTACTACGAATAGTCTCAAGATTATTATTACACAGATCAATTAAAAATTCATACTGTTCCTTATTATAGGAGCATGAAAACAGATCCTCATAAAAGTTACCTGTTATGAAATTATAATCTCC
>CAMNAT010000106.1 GCA_946531785.1 uncultured Oscillospiraceae bacterium | reverse complement strand
TATACATGTATCCGCGCCCGTTGAAGGAGAAAGCAGATGAATACATTTCCATGAGGATATATCAGGTGACATATCCGTCATACCGTGATAATACTCTGTTTTTCCGTCAAGCGAGGTTATGTAAGCTATGACTGTGTGCGTATCAAAGTTCCCGACGACCTTTACATGGAGCCACGGATCGCCCGTTATCTCCTTTGTCACTACAGCAGGCTGTGTGTAGCGGTCAAGCGTGAGTCCGCTGTCGTCTGTTTGGTTGTTTATAACATACAGATCCGAGCTCACGGGACGAGCCATTATAAAGGCGTATCTTGCATTTGAATATACACCGTGGTTTGCATATATCGAGCCTTTTGCTTCGACCAGCTCCAGATCCGATACATTGACCTTTGAGGTGGATCTGAAATCACATTCAAAGACAAAGTTCTGATCAACAGCCGTCGGCAATTCGATATATCCGCTCCGGCAGGTACCGCTCTTACCCGATACTACCGTCTGATACTTACCTATGCCGTCCGTTGTATCAGACTTTACCGCCATTGTTCCGGCAGGTGATGTCCAGCCTCCGTTATCGCCTGCGGCATAGCTCTCGAAGTCCTGAGTATAGGTCGGCGGCGATGTCGGCTCTGCTGTTGGTGTTGCTGCCGGCGTTGTTGCAGGATCAGCCGGCACTTCAGTTTCTAAAGGAGACGGCACGGGTGTGTCCGTGCCGTTCTTTACTGTCCATTTATTCATAAGCGGTTCCATGTTATCTAAAGAATCCCATACATAAAGCTCATCACCCTCTGTAAGCTCTGGTATCTCTACCTCTGCTTTGCCGTTTTCAAAGGTCAATTCATAGGTTTTAGCGCTTACAAATCTGCCGTTATCATCAAATGTTGCCCTGATAAGCATCGCGCTTTCCTTATCTGCAAGAGTCACTGTTACCGTACTGCCATTGACAGTTATTCCGTCCGGTACCGCTTGTGACGGCTTGACAATAGTGCCGTTCTTCATAAATTCCTCCGCGGCTGCAACTGAATATATTCTTTGATTTTCACTGTCTGCAGCTCTTATATAATCATCAGTGAGCGAGGCAGCATCGGTATATGTATATTCAAAATCTGATGTTTCATAGCCTATCTCCTTCATGCCTGCTGCTATAAAGCTTGCAAGCAGGAGTGCGGTGTGCTGAGTCTGGTGAAGGTTATCATAAACATGATAATTGTTCTTTACCCAGTCGACATCGCCCGTTTCCTCTATTGCCTTGTCCTTATAGAGCTGAGAATACTTGTTAAGGTCTATGCACGCCACTCCCGCGCTTTGCGCAAAATCGTACATAGCGTTCGTATTATTCGCTTTATCATAAGTAAAATATGTCCTGTGCTGATACTTGCTGTTCCACAAGGGGCTTACAAGGATCGGTGTGACATTTTTTGCTTTTGCGGCATTGAAAATATCTGTCATGTACGCCTTCATATCATCAACGCTTATTTTATTTGAGGATGATATTGCGTCATTTATGCCGAAATCAACTAATATCGTGTCGCCTTCTGACATTCTGTATTTCACTGCATCAAAGCATTCATCATACCATGTCTTGACGGTCGCGCCCGGCTGTCCCCAGTTTGCGACCTTGTATTTATCCGAAAGGAATTTTGCAAGCTGCATACCAAAGCCTGTTATCTTAAGCTCGCGGCTGTCGAGATCGTCACCGTTTGCGTCTATCGGGAAATAGCTTGCGCTCTCGCTGTCACCGGCGATCCATATTATGGGCTTCTTGTATTTATCGGGCACCCTCACGATCTCCATCGCTGCTATGCGCTCATTGCTGCCGCTCGTGTTGCCGATAGTTATATCCGCGCTGCCGTCTGCGATCCGCACCTGCGGAGCATACATAAGCCCGTATGCGCTTCCCCTGTGGTTATTTCCTCCCTCGGCGGCTGTTGTGTTGTTTATGATCTGTATTCCGTCATTATATACATCCGATCTCGTGCCGCCCTTGCGGAGGATATTCATATCATAGCTGCCCTCTGGTAATACCACATGAAGTGTTGCCGCATCCTTTGGCAGTGAGCCGTTCTCGTTTGTTGAATAGCTCTGCCCATCTACCAGTCCGTAGCCGGTTTCGGCGGTAAATGTGCCCGTAGCCGTTACATATCCGTCCATTGCCGAATTTGTATAGTTAAAGCGGTATATCGGAACGACCGTTACCTCGTCTGAGCCAGTCGGGTTTGTTACCTTGCCGTTTTCAGCCTTTACATCAACATATGACTTATCGGCTTTATATACTCTGAAGGTGTCCGCGCCATAGGTTTTCATATCTGATATATCTATCTCTGCCGCAGATGCTGTCTTTTCAAATATACCATCAACGACAACAGGCTCATCAGTATCGTCATCCGGCTCCGGGTATTCAGACCATGTACCCTTTGAGTACATCGTAACAGCCGCATTGTTACCCGCTGTCTGTCCTACAGAATTATACGCACCTTGATGGTAATGATACTGATCGCGCATAAGCTCGGCATATTCGTCGGTATAAAACGATGCGACTGCCGTTATATCCGTATTGTCGTCTGCAAGCTCGCTGCCCGCAAGATTTATTTCCTTGTATCTTGGGTCTTTTATCTCATCTATAGCAGCCGCACCTGCTGTTTTGCAGTGACCTATCCTTACTATCATAAGGTCGGTAAGCCCCGTTTCCGCTTTCATATCATTAAACAGCTTTAATGTGTTTGATTTCCACGCGGACACACCCCTGTTTGCATCCGCATCCGCCTCGCCCTGACACCATACCATAAGCTGTTTATTTATCGTATAGCCGCAATCGGTAAGATACTGCTTTGCCTCGTTATATCTTAAAACAGCTTCTGCCTTCGGTGTTAAATTGTTTGTCGTGTCTGTCGTCTGATACCACCATTTAGATTCCGTTCCGCCGCGGCTGCACTGCACTCCGACTATCGGAACACCCGACACCGAATAATAGCTCTCCATAAAGGATGATACCATATCGCCGCTGCGGCGGTCAACTCCGCTGCCGCCGTTATCGTTTACGGCTGTGTTGTTCTCATACTTGCCGAACGGCTCGCTCACAGTCGTAAGAGTGCCGGGCTCCGTCACCGGATGATATTCATATCCGTGACCCGGCAGACACGGTATAGCCTCGTCATACTCGCCGCGTCCCGCCATATTGGATTGACCCATAAATATAACAAGATCAACGGTTTTGCTTTGTGTCTGTTCTGATAATATCCAATCCTTGATGCCGTTTGCCGCTGCCGCCTTGTCGGCTATCGTCCTGCCGTCATACGGAAGCTCGGTATATGTTACATCTGCCTTAGCCTTTTGGAGTGTGTTGACAGTCGTTCTGATATTTGCTATATTTTCATCGTTATATCCGCCGAACGCCCATACCTTTGCATTTGTCGCGGTTATTTCGCTGTTATATCCGCTTATCGGTATGATCTTATTTACCGCGTTATCCTTTGCAAGCGCATATGCCGCTGCCGCGCCCTCGATATTTCCGATCACGGTAACTGAATCCGAATTATACTCCGCTTTTATGCCTTCTATATACGCTTTGAGTGTATCGGCATCCCATGCCTCTGCTGTCTGCGGTGCTGCCAATACAGCTTCATCCTCAAAGAGATCAAAGAACTCCTCCGCCTGATACAGCTGCTGCTCATTATCAGTTCCAAATCGTGAGGACGAGCTTAAAAAGATCACTATAGGCTTACCTGTCGCACCTGACGGAGCCTTTACGCGTGACGTCACACCGCCGTAGACCGCGCTTATATATTCCGCAAGGCTTTCATCAACTGCCGGCGTTTCCGTTGAAGTAAACTCTCTTACTGAAAGATTATCAAACGAAATATATCTGTCCCCTGCTGTCTTGTTTCTTGATACACGGAATTTGAACTGAGCAAGATCCTTCATTGTCTTTGCCGGAATGCTTCCGCTGAATGTCTTGCCGCCTATAGTTGCTGTTACCTTCCTTGCGGTATAGTCTATCGTAAGCTTTATATGAGTTTCCTTCGCTCCGAAAAGTGAAGCTATCTCCGTATCGACCGCGACCTGCTCACCGCAGATCAGAAGCTTGTTCACACCTGCGTAGCTGCCTGTAGCATCATACGGATGCGCGGCAAGTGATACTATTTCATCACCCTCGCTGTTGGTCACAGTGAAATATTCATACTGCTGTCCCAGTGCCTTCGAATGCCCGGCTGTGTCAAATTCTATTTCAACATCGCCCTTCACCGCCGGAGACAAATCAAGCGTTACCGCACCTTCACCCGTTGCATCGGCGGGGAACTGTATCTCACCGGATGTGAATATTGCTTTTCCTGTCAGATACGGCATATTAACCGCCGCCGCAGATGCCGGGGCTTTTGAGTTGAAATCCCACACAGTGCCCGGACTCGCATACGATGAACCGTCTGAGGCAGATTCTGTAGGTTGTTCTGTTTCAACCCCCGGTGTCTCGTTATTATATGTAAAGGACAGAGCGCTTACATAACTTCTTCCGTTCGCGCGTTCGCCTATCTGCAGCTTTTGCCCTGCTGTCATATCAACACTTGTGGAAGAATACCCCTTATATATTCCGTCAATATAATAATTTGCATAATCAAGAGTAAAGTTTACCATACCGTCTGCCGGAGCAATAAATTCAATATATGAACCATTATTATATGCTCCCTTGCCGTTATTGCCGCCATATAAATACACCTTGCCGTCGGCGCTTACATATGTGCCCTCATAGCTCAGATCAAGTGTGGTATATTCATCAAGAACGATATTTTTGTCCTGTGATGTGCCATACATGGCATCCGCGCTGTCTTTCACAAGAGTGCCGAAGTCTGCTTTATAGGTATTCTCCGCCCGTACACCTATGGCAAAATTTGCAAAGAGCGACATGCACATAGCCGCGCTTATAATACTGCTGATAATTCGCTTTCCTTTCATCAAATATACCTCGCTTCAGATTTTATTACTTATATTATACCGCCGCGTCAAAAGTCTGTCTATGCATTTTTGATAAACGATATTGCATTTCTGACCTTTTTGTGATAAAATAACTACGGTGATCAAAATGGAGAAGAAAATAATAAAGCACGGAAATCATATACCCGGCAACGATACTGACGGATATATGTACAACTTCAACACCTCCGACAACTACGATTTCAACTCGCATTTACACAGCTGCTATGAGTTTATACATATAATCCAAGGGCATCTTTTATATACTGTTGAGGGAAGCGAATATATACTTGACAATGGGGATATCATAATGACTAACCCCTCTGAGCTGCATTCGTTCAGCTTTCCGGACAGCGGTAAATACCAAAGAGAATTTTTGCATATATACCCCGGCTTTCTGGATAAATATCCTGAGCTCATTGATGGATTGAATTCCCGCAAGGCCGGATATTTTAACCGTATACCAAAGGCATTAGTTGAAAAACACGGCATAGACAGGATCTTCAGAGAAATGGAAAAATGGTGCGCTGAACCCCGAGAGGAAACAGATCTTATGATGCTCGCCCTCACTCTCCAGCTTATAGGCACGATCCACTGCATATGGCGCAGCGAGAGCCCGAATCGTCAGTATGCTGTTACAAATAAAAGAAACAATGCCGTCTGCAGCTACATTGACCATCATTTCCGGGAGGATATTTCTTTGGCTGCGATATCAAACTCACTCTTTATGTCGCAATCGCATATGTGCAGGCTTTTTAAAAGAGAAATGGGTATGACGATCAAAGCCTATCTTGCCATGAGACGCATCAGGAACGCAAAAAATCTGATCATGCAGGGGTGGCCGATAACCTCAGTATATACGGACAGCGGCTTTTGCGATTATTCTACATTTTACCGCACATTCGTCAGATACACCGGCATGTCGCCGGAGAGATTCAAAAAAACACAAAAAAGCAATAAAATCCATCATGCTTTTACAACACCTCCCAAAAGCCCTGAAAAACTGTGAAAAATGTCAAAAAATAAGTTGACTTTTTGCCGATTTTAGGTTATAATTATAGAATATAATAACTGAGCTATTTTTTTGAAAGGAAGTAACACAGACTATGTATAAGAAAAGGAAAACAGGCTGGGTAGAGCATTTTGATTTCAAAATGATCGATGTCCTGGCTATTTTAAGCATGTTTATACTGATTATCGTGCGACATACACCTTTTACCACTATGCAGCTTGTAAGCAGCATAGCTATTTTGGTTTTATTTGTTCTATTATTCGATATTATTACCGGTATGAACAGTGATGTTATGTACCGCGGTGTTTTAAAGGAATGCGCGCTTTCTTTTCTGAACATGGGCATATCCAGCGGCGTTATACTTGTTTATCTGAAATTTGTAGCTCTTGTCCCAATGAACCGTGATATGGCAATATTGTTCTACCTTGCAAGCGCGGGTACCGACTACATAGTAAAGATAGTGTATAAAGAGCTTGTAAAAAAGGGACTGAGCGTATATAACAGCAAGAGGAAAATGATCCTGATAGGCATGGATGACAATATTGATGACTTCGTAAGACAAATAGAAAAATACTCCTTCGGTCAGATAGATATCTCCGGAATAGTTATTATCGACAGCGAGAAATACGATGTCGGAGATATGATCATGGGCTATCCGTTCATATCCCAGATAGATGATCTGCCGGATTATCTGCTCAAGCAATGGATAGATGAGGTGCTTATGAACCTGCCGAGCCGCAGAGCGCCGCGTGATGTTATCGCAAAGCTTACTGAAATGGGCATAACCACTCACCGTGTAATAGACTTCAGCATGGAAGAGGATAACAACAAGATGGTAGAGACCTTTGCCGGCTATACCTGTCTGACAGAGAGCGTAAGGATCATGCAGTCCACCAGCTTCTTTGCAAAGCGTGTAATGGATATTATAGGCGGTCTGATCGGCTCATTTATAACTATAATCCTTACTATATTTATAGGCCCGCTGATCTTTATCACCGATCCGGGACCGATATTCTTCACACAACCGCGTATAGGTAAGGGCGGCAGAGTGTTTAAAATGGTCAAGTTCCGCTCCATGTATAAGGACGCGGAGGCTCGCAAGGCGGAGCTTATGAAGCATAACACGATATCCGACGGAATGATGTTCAAGATGGATAACGATCCGAGAATACTCGGCAGCGGTCCGGACGGAAAGAGAAAGGGCATA
>CAMNAT010000105.1 GCA_946531785.1 uncultured Oscillospiraceae bacterium | reverse complement strand
TCGGTTTCCAGGGCGTTATTGTTCCGATGCTTATTGCGGCGATAGGTATATTGGCATCTATCCTCGGTACATTCTTCGTATCGACTAAGGAGGGTGCTAACCAGAAGCAGCTTCTCGGCTCACTGAGACGCGGAACATATATCAGCTCGATAGTATCTGCTATAGGTGCGGCGGTGCTTATATTTACACTTCTTCCATCACAGTCAAATGTGTTCTGGGCAGTAATATCGGGACTTCTCGCAGGTGTACTGATCGGCTTCTTCACAGAGTATTATACATCGGATTCATATAATCCGACAAAGAAGCTTGCAAAGTCATCTGAGACAGGCTCTGCAACGATCATAATCGACGGTATCGCGCTCGGTATGAGATCGACAGCTATCCCTGTAATTATAATAGGTATCTCGATCATAGTAAGCTTCTTTACCGCAGGCGGTATGAGCGACTTTGCTCATGGTCTTTACGGCGTAGGTCTTTCGGCGGTAGGTATGCTTTCAACTCTCGGTATCACTCTTGCAACAGATGCATATGGTCCGGTTGCAGACAACGCCGGCGGTATCGCGGAGATGTCGGGACTTCCCGAGGAGGTTCGTCAGAGAACAGACGCTCTTGATTCACTCGGTAACACGACAGCGGCTACAGGCAAGGGCTTTGCTATAGGCTCGGCAGCGCTTACTGCTCTCGCGCTTATCGTATCATATACAGATAAGATAAAGGGTCTGAATCCTGCAGCATTGAAGCTGGAGGTAACAAACCCGGCGGTTCTTATCGGTCTGTTTGTAGGCGCAATGCTCCCGTTCCTGTTTAGTGCAATGACGATGCAGGCGGTAGGCCGCGCAGCTCAGAAGATAGTTATTGAGGTAAGACGCCAGTTCAGAGAGATAAAGGGACTTATGGAAGGTAACGCTGAGGCAGATTATGAGACCTGTGTTGATATCTGTACAAAGTCATCACTCAAGGAAATGGTACTTCCGGCGGCGCTCGGTATCGTAGCTCCTATCGTTGTAGGTATCATCCTCGGCGTTAACGGTGTTGTAGGTATGCTTGCGGGTGCGTTAATATCCGGCTTTGCTCTCGCTATAATGATGGCGAACTCGGGCGGCGCATGGGATAACGCAAAGAAGTATATCGAGGCGGGCAACTTCGGCGGCAAGGGCAGCGAAAACCATAAGGCTGCTGTAGTCGGCGATACTGTAGGTGATCCGTTCAAGGATACATCGGGTCCGTCGGTAAACATTCTCATAAAGCTCTTATCAATGGTTTCCATCGTATTTGCAGCTGTAGTTGTTTCATACGGCGGTATGGGCTTGTTCTAAGATAATAACTAAAAATGCTGCGGCGTTGAGACAACGCCGCAGCATTTTTAGTTTAATGAGTTATCTTTTTATAAGCACCTCGTCAAGCGAGCGCTTGGGAACATTTATCGTCCCGTCAGGACTTTCAAAATACTTGACATTTCCGTCCTTTATATCCACCATGCGGCTTTTCTGTGCCGGATAGCCTATAGCCAGAAGATAGAGCACATCAAGGCTTTCCGGAAGCCTGAGCGTATCCTTGATCTCCTTGCGCTGTATCGCGCCGAGCCAGCAGGTGCCGAGTCCGAGCTCAACGGCTTCGAGCATCATGGTAGTCACCGCAGCTCCTGCTTCGACCTCGGCTGCGCCATTGGGGCGTATACCTTTGTCACAGAGCACCGCAATATACGCAGTAGGTCTTTCTCCCTCGCGCGGCGCGCCGTCAGCAAGAGCGCCTGCCCATTTGGTAAGGGGATAGATGGCTTCAAGCTCCGCTTTATCGTCAATGATCGCGAATTTCAGCGGCTGCATATTCGCTCCGTATGCCGCGACCCTCGCGCAGTCAACGAGCTTGGTGAGGATATCCTTACCGACCGGCTCCTGCGTGAATTTCCTTATAGTTCTTCTCTGAAAAATTGAATCATATACATTCATAGCATTTACCCCAGTATTGCTTTTGCTTTAAGTATCGCGATCGCTGTCTTGCAGTCGCGTATCTCATTATTCATCACCATTTCATACAGCTTGTCAAGCGGTATTTTTGTGAGATTCAAAAACTCATCATCATCAAGATGCTGACCTACATATTTGAGCTTATCCGCAAGATAGATCGTGAGCTTTTCCGAGCAGTAGCCCGGTGTCGCGTAGTAGGTGCCGAGCGGTATGAGCTTCTCGGCTCTATAGCCCGTTTCCTCCTCAAGCTCGCGCATTGCCGCGGAATAGGTGTCGTTCTCGTGCGGCTCCAGCTTGCCCGCGGGTATCTCAAGCATCATTTCATCTGCCGAGATGCGGTACTGCGTGACCATGAACACCTCACGCTCCGGCGTAACGGCTATAACGCCTACGCCGCCGTGATGCAGAACAACCTCCCGCTTTGCCGGCTCGCCGTTGGGGAGGGTGACATCATGCTCCTGCACCCTGAAGATGCGGCCGTTGAATATTTCTTTTGTTGAAACTATTTTTTCTTTGCAATCCATATTCATCCTCACAATTCTATGGTAACGCTATTACCGGACGGGATATATTTGCGGTATGAGATACCGACCATATCGAACATTTTCCGCGCGGCGATGTTGTTATCGCTGTCGGCATACTTGTCCGAAAGATATATGACCTCCTTTATCCCGCTCTGGATGATAGCCTTAGTGCACTCGTTGCAGGGGAAAAGGGTGGTGTATACCTTTGCTCCCTTCAGAGACGGCGCGGGGCTGTTTAAAATAGCGTTCAGCTCCGCGTGGCACACATACATGTACTTTGTGTCGAGCGGCGCGCCGTTCCTGCGCCACGGCATCA
Organism: uncultured Oscillospiraceae bacterium; assembly: GCA_946531785.1. Lineage (GTDB taxonomy): Bacteria > Bacillota > Clostridia > UBA1381 > UBA1381 > Ornithomonoglobus. Next base: position 4,395 of record CAMNAT010000105.1, on the reverse strand, counting down.
GATTATCGTCACAGCCTGTCGGCATACCGTTATAGCCAAGCGATAATATCTTGTTATCGCTGCTTACTATGCAGGTGCCGACCTGTGAATTATCGTCCTTTGAACGCATAGCAGAAAGCATGGCTATACCCATAAAATACTCGTCCCAGGATATATAATCAGTTCTCATATTTCTTTATACCTATATCGCTGCGGTGGAACTCGTCCTTCCAGCTTATCTTTTCTACTGCCGAATATGCTCTTGCTATCGCTTTGTCAAGATCATCATCAACAGCGGTAACGCCGAGAACTCTGCCGCCTGCATTTACATAATGTCCGTCAACGAGCTTTGTTCCCGCGTGGAACACTATGACATTGTCCATAGCTTCAGCATCCGCAATTCCGGATATCTCAAAGCCCTTTTCGTAGGATACCGGATATCCGCCCGATGCCATCACGACACATACCGCGGCGTTATCTGCCCATTTTATGTTAACTTCATCAAGGCGTTCATCGATTATAGCCTCCATGATCTCTACAAGATCGGTCTCAAGGCGGGGGAGAACCACCTGTGTTTCGGGATCGCCGAAGCGGCAGTTGTACTCTATGACCTTAACGCCGTCCTTTGTCATCATGAGGCCGAAGTAAAGAACACCCTTGAACGGTCTGCCCTCGGCAGCCATTGCCTTTATCGTCGGCAGGAAGATGTTTTCCATGCACTCCTTTTCCTTTGCCGCGTCATAGAGCCGCGAGGGGGAGAAGGTACCCATGCCGCCGGTGTTGAGCCCCTGATCGTTGTCATATGCGCGCTTGTGATCCTGCGCGCTCACCATAGGCTTTACCGTTTTGCCGTCAGTGAATGCGAGGACGGATACCTCCGGACCTGTCAGAAATTCCTCTATGACGACTCTGTCGCCGCTTGCGCCGAACTTCTTGTCGTCCATTATCTCGTGTATGCCGTCTATGGCCTCCTGCTCGTTCTGAGCAATTATAACGCCCTTGCCGAGCGCAAGCCCCTCAGCCTTTATAACCGCGGGATAGCTGTTCTGAGCCTTTATGTACTCTATCGCCTTATCGCTTTCGGTAAATACCTCATAAGCGGCAGTGGGGATGCCGTACTTTTTCATAAGCTCTTTTGAAAACACCTTGCTGCCCTCGATGATCGCGGCGTTTGCGCGCGGCCCGAATGCGCGGATGCCCTCTTTTTCCATAGCGTCCACCATGCCGAGCACAAGCGGATCGTCCGGCGCTACCATGACGAGGTCTATCGCGTTATCCTTTGCGAACCTTACCATACCCGGTATATCTGTCGCGCCTATATTCACGCACTCGGCAAGCGAGGCTATGCCGCCGTTGCCGGGTGCGCAGTATATCTTATCTACCTTTGGCGACTGCGCGATCTTCCAGATTATCGTATGCTCGCGTCCGCCGCCGCCAACTACTAAAACTTTCATGTGTTACTCCTTGATATAATTAGTGATGGAAAAGCCTGATCCCTGTGAATGACATTGCCATATTGTATTTGTTACATGTTTCGATAACATTATCATCTCTTACCGAGCCGCCCGGCTGCGCGATGTACTTAACGCCGGACTTCTTCGCTCTTTCGATGTTGTCACCGAACGGGAAGAACGCGTCTGAGCCGAGCGAAACATCTGTGTTCTTTGCAAGCCATTCCTTCTGCTCTTCCTTCGTGAATACAGGCGGCTTTACCTTGAACAGCTTCTGCCAAACACCGTCGCGGAGCACATCGTCATGCTCGTCTGAGATATATACATCTATTGTGTTGTCGCGGTCAGCGCGGCGGATGCCGTCAACGAACTGCAGACCAAGCACCTGCGGGCTCTGGCGCAGCCACCATATATCAGCCTTATTTCCGGCAAGTCGTGTGCAGTGTATTCTTGACTGCTGACCCGCGCCAATGCCGATAGCCTGTCCGTCCTTAACATAGCAAACGCTGTTGGACTGTGTATATTTAAGTGTTATGAGCGAGATCATAAGGTCGCGCTTTGCCTCGGCGGGCATATCCTTGTTGTCGGTAACTACATTTGAAAGCAGCTCCTCGTTTATGTCGAGCTCGTTTCTGCCCTGCTCAAAGGTAACGCCGAACACCTGCTTGCGCTCGATCGGGTCGGGTGTGTAGTCCGCGTCGATCTTTAATATGCAGTAGTTGCCGTTCTTTTTAGCCTTTAAGATCTCAAGCGCCTCATCCGAATATCCCGGCGCTATGATACCGTCTGAAACCTCTTTCTTTATGAGCAGCGCCGTTGCCTTGTCGCACTCGTCCGAGAGTGAGATGAAGTCGCCGAAGGATGACATCCTATCCGCGCCTCTTGCTCTTGCGTATGCGGATGCGAGGGGAGTGAGCTCAACATCATCGGTGAAGTATATCTTTTTCAATGTGTCAGAAAGCTCAACGCCGACTGCTGCGCCCGCGGGTGAAACATGCTTGAACGAGGTCGCCGCCGGAAGTCCGGTAGCCTTTTTCAGCTCCTTGACGAGCTGCCAGCCGTTCAATGCATCCAGAAGATTTATGTAACCCGGTCTGCCGCTGATGACCTCTATCGGCAGCTCGCTGCCGTCTGCCATATACACTCTTGACGGCTTCTGATTCGGGTTACAGCCGTATTTTAATTCCATTTCTTTCATTTCAGTGTCTCCTTACTTGTTTTTATTTATTATCCTGCTCTTTACCTCGCCTGTTTCAAGATCGATCGATCTCACAAACAGCGATACCTTGTTATCCTCGTTGAGCGCATCCCAGAGCTCGTCCGCGAACCTGTCAACGCAGCAGGGTATCTCGACTAATTTCGGCTCGCCCTCAAATGACGGAAGGGGAGAACCGTCGCCCATGTAGGTGTGGATGAAATGTCCCTCGCCTGCCTTCGGGTGATTGTACGAGAAGGTATAGCGCAGACATGATGACGGATCACTGTTGTTGCTCTTTAGGATCGACATTGCATAGTTGAAGTCGTTTTCGCCTGTCTTTATGATGCCCGAGATTCTCGGTGTGTAGTTGGGCGCGTCGTCCTCGAACTCGCGTGTGCGCAGTGACTGTTCAAAGGTCATCTGCTGGTTCATAAGCTCGTAGATGGTGTCGGTCTGATCGCCGTTTGTAACGATCGTCTTGTTGCCGAGTACTCTTACCGGCGCGTATATTCTGAGATGCGGATCCTCAAGCTTTGACGGATCGAACGCCTCTGTGCGTATTCCGTCGCCGTCCTCAACGAATACACGGTTGCGGCTGTTCACGCTGCGTCCCATGATAAAATACGCCGTCATTGCCTTTTTGCCGTCAGACGACTTGCCGATAACGATACCGCGTCCGGGGTATGCGTTATTTTTCAGCTCTTCATAAATATTGATCTTTTTCATAAGTAAAGCCCCTTTCGTTTTTTATATTTGTTTACAAACCATTTCAACTGCTTCGGGAAGGATGATCCATTCCGCCTGCTCCATAACGCGCTTTTGCAGAAGCTCCGGCGTGTCGCCGTCCTCTATGTATACCGCCTTCTGCAGAAGTATCCTGCCGCCGTCGGTGATCTCGTTCACAAGATGCGCCGTCGCGCCCGTTACCTTTACGCCGTATGATAGCGCCGCCTCGTGTACCTTCAGCCCGTAGAAGCCGTCACCGCAGAAGGACGGGATGAGAGACGGATGTATGTTTATGATCCTGTCCGCGTATTCGGTGAGCAGCTCGCCGCCGAGTATCGCCAAAAATCCAGCGAGTACTATAACATCAACGTCCATTTCCTTCATGTACGCGCATATCCGGTGATTGAATTCCGCATCATCACCGCCGCAGTCGGCATTTTTGCGGATGACCCTAGTCGGTATGCCCGCCTTTTTCGCGCGTTCAAGCCCGTATGCGTCAGAGCGGTTCGAGCATACGCAGACGATCTCGCCGCTTTTTATAACGCTGCCCTGCTTATCGATCAGCGCCTGCAGATTTGTTCCTCCGCCGGAAATGAGAACTCCTATGCGCTTCATATGATCTCAACGCCTTTCTCACCTTCGGCAAGTTCACCTATAATATATGCCTTTTCTCCGGCTTCCTCGAGTACGCGCACAGCCTTTTCCGCCTTGTCTGCGTCTACCGCGACTATCATGCCGATGCCCATGTTGAAGGTGTTGTACATATCAGCCTCGGGGATATCTCCCTTTTCCTGAAGTATATCAAATATCGGCAGCACCTCCCATGTGCCCTTACGGATAACTGCCTTTAAGCCATCCGGGAGCATTCTCGGCACATTCTCTATAAAGCCTCCGCCGGTGATATGTGATACCGTGTTTATGCCTACCTCGTCGATCAGCTTCAAAAGCGGCTTTACATATATGCGTGTCGGTGTCAGGAGTGCTTCGCCGACTGTTTTGCCAAGACGCTCGCTGTATTCTGAAAGGTTAGCCCTTGCGTTT
>CAMNAT010000104.1 GCA_946531785.1 uncultured Oscillospiraceae bacterium | reverse complement strand
GATACCGTCAAAGGGATCGATGACAGACAGATATGCAGCTGAAGTCAGAAGCGATGAAATGGAGGCAAGAGCCGGCAATGTTCAGGGAGTGCCGTTCTTTGTGATCGATGATAAATATGCAATACCCGGCGCGCTTCCTATTGAGCAGATGGAGAACATATTAAGAAAACTAAAACTGTCAGGGGGCGGCTCTCCTGACACCTTGACAAAGTCCCGAAGCGGATCACACTTCGGGACTTTGTTTATAGGAAATTACTGCTTTAACTCGGCATTGCCATTACAGCACTGCGTCTGCGGCGGTGTATTCCTCAAGGGAATTTTCTCTGACCTGAATGCAAGCCCAACTTACATCTGAATCAGCGGCAGCGCTGAACTGTCTTTTTACGGCAGGTGCTACACGGATCACATCTCCGGCCTCAAATTCAACTGTTTCACCATCTAGCACAGCCTTTCCCTTACCGGAAAGAATGATGTAGATCTCTTCATTTTTCTTGTGGCTGTGAACAAAGGGTACGCCTGCACCCGCGGGCAGATTGTTGATGCTTATCTCTGCGCCGGTAAGCCCGAGCACATCATGCAGCTCTGTTCTCGCGTCCTGTTTTGCATTCCATTTACTAAAGTTTGACATGTTATTTATCCTCCTCATTTTCTGCTTTGATTTTTTCTTCAAGCTTGTTTATAACGTCGATTACTTTGATTGTCTGCAACTTCGATTCCATAGCTGACTGTACCGCATCAAGCGCGGAATCCACCGCATCGTGGATGTTCCTTCCGATGGGGCAGAGCGGGTTCGGGCTGTCATGAAAATGAAAAAGCCCTTCCTGGCTCACCGATTCAACGGCAATGTAGATCTCATAAAGACTGACCTCGCTCAGATCCTTTGCAAGGTGCGCTCCGCCGCTGCCTTGTTTTGTCGCAACTATTCCGGCTGTCCTGAGCTGCCCGAGAACGGTTCTCACGATCACCGGATTGACACCGGTGCTTGATGAGATCAATCCGCTTGTCACCCTTATACCATCCTTCTCAAAATGATAAATGCATCCGAGAGTATGCAGTGCGATCGTAAATCTCGAAGTTATCTGCAATCTGTTCACCTCCGTTTGACATAGGTATTATACCATGGCAGATCAAACTTGTCAATACTTTTATTACAACTTTTTGATTTTTTTTTACCGCCGGATAAAAAGCAGACAGGATGATGGTTTTCTTGCATGTCAGTGGTCTCGAACTGTCCCCTTGACAGCAAAGAGGACGGAGATGCATTGACAATGCTGAAAAAATATGTTATATTTTATGTATGATTTTAGCTGCTTTATCCTTGGCTTTGGGACAAATTCAGAGCAAAGTAAATACAGGGGGATCACTTGTGTTCAAATGCCGGTCTATGGGTTTAAGGAAAAAATAATTTAAGAAGAGGTACACCATGGAAAATGAAAAATTGACAACAGATCAGACACAGGCAAAGGCAGAGTCGAGATCCGCGCATCTTGTGGCGGAGGGGTATGAGCCGGTAATAGGCTTAACGGTACCTTTGGGAACTTCAAACAAGGATCTCGGTGTAGAAAATACGGAGCCGAAAAATGCGGAAAAGCTGACTATTGATGTCGCCCGGGGAAAGGGCAAGATGGATATGTTTGTTTTCCGTCCCGCAAAGCTCAGAAACGGAGAGAAAACACCGGTCATTTACTTCATTCACGGCGGCGGCTATCATTTCGGCAATACCGCTATGGACGAGTCAAAAATACAGGGCGTGGCAGATGGCTGCAATGTAACAGTCGTTTCCCCCGACTATACGCTTTCCTTAGACCCTGCCTACAAATATCCGATGGAGCTTGAAGAGGTATATGCGGGACTGCTTTATGTCTATGAGCATGCGGATGAATTGAATGTTGACAAGGATAATATCGTCATTGAGGGAGAAAGCGCCGGAGGCGGATTGACCGCGCGCCTGGCTCTTTATAACCGTGACAAGGGCGAGGTGCCTCTGAAGGGGCAGGTGCTGATATATCCGATGCTCGACTACCGCACAGGCGGCAAAGAGGATATATACAATAATGAATTTGCCGGAGAATTTATCTGGACAAAGGAGAATAATGTCTTTGGCTGGGGAAAATTGATAGAGGGACAGGAAAATAAGCTTCCCGATGAGGAAATGATCTATTTTTCACCGGCAACAGCGACGGTAGAGCAGCTTAAGGGCTTGCCTCAGACCTTCATGATCGTCGGCAGCCTTGATCTTTTCTGCGACGAGGGCATGGACTATGCCAAGAAGCTTATGCAGGCAGGTATTTTTACAGAGCTCCATGTAGAGCCGGGTGTACCCCATGCATATGAGTACCTAGAGGGAACGCAGCAGACAAAGCGCTTCTTTGAATTGAGAGACTCAGCTACCGCGCGTATGCTTGGGATCAAAAACTATTCAAAAGCACCAGAAGAAAAAACAGTATTCGGAGACCTTCTCAAGTATCTGTTTGGTATATGATCGGGAATGTAGATTGCAAACAAAATGGTTCGATCTATGTAAAAGGTCGAACCATTTTTTGTCACATTATCAGGCGTTAAAAGAAGCCTTGACTGTCAGGTAAGGAGATGGTATAATATAAGGCGTTTGATTATTACAGGTGAGAGGATATCAGGATATAAGAATGATAGGACTTGGAACAATAATAAACGGCATCAGTGTCATAGCCGGCGGCGCGGCGGGGAGCCTGGTCGGAAGGCTCTTTAAGCCGGAGCAGCAGAGGTCGATAAACAATGTGTGCGGCATAAGCGTTATGTTTATCGCCATTGCCGGCGCGATGCAGGGGATGCTGAGTATTGAGGACGGCAATATCATAAGTGGCAGATCGATGCTCGTTGTGCTGTGTCTTGCCATCGGCACGATCATTGGCGAGCTGATGGGGATAGAGCGGGGCTTTGAATGGTTCGGCGAATGGCTAAAGCAGAAGACCGGCAACAGCGGGGACAAGCAGTTTGTGAATGCGTTTGTGACCGCGTCACTAACGGTATGTATAGGGGCGATGGCGATAGTCGGCGCGATACAGGACGGTATCATGGGCGACTTTTCCACGCTTGCGGTAAAGTCGGTGTTGGATTTTATAATAATTGCGGTTATGACCTCGTCGCTCGGCAAGGGCTGCGCGTTCTCTGCGATCCCAATATTCATATTTGAAGGGGTGATAACGCTGCTGGCGCGGCTTATCTCGCCCGTAATGACGCCTTTGGCGGTGGCATATCTGTCTCTGATCGGCTCGATACTTATTTTCTGTGTAGGCGTAAACCTTGTCTGGGGAAAGAAGCTGAGGGTGGCAAATATGCTGCCCGCAGTCTTGATGGCGGTACTGGCGGCATATGTGCCGTGGAGCTTCTGACAGGCTTTGCGATAGAGGTGATAAAATAGGTAATAAAATACTTTCATGGAGGATGAATAATGGAAAAAAAGACAGCTAATGTAAAGGCATTATTACCGATTTTTGTTTTTCTGGCTCTTTATATAGGTGCCGGAGTGTATTTTGAGTATATCTCACCGATTGATGGAAAGATGGGCTTCTATGTGGTATCGACGGTAGTTGCGTTCATGGCGGCGCTCGCTGTCGCTCTCGTGCAGAACAGGAAGCTCAGCTTTGACGATAAGATCAGGGTCTGCGCGAAGGGTATAGGTGATGAGAATATAACCATAATGCTCCTCATCTTCCTGCTTGCCGGAGCATTCGGCGGGATAGCGAAGGAAGCCGGCGGCGCGGCAAGCACCGCGAATCTGATGCTCAGCATCATCCCTGATGAGTTCGCCGTTCCGGGGCTGTTTCTGGTAGCCTGCATCATCTCTATGGCGATGGGCACCAGTGTCGGCACGATCACAGTGCTCGTTCCTATAGCGACAGGAGTTTCCGAGAGCGGAAATTATCCTCTTGCGCTCTGCGTCGCAACGGTAGTCGGCGGCTCGATGTTCGGTGACAACCTGTCATTCGTTTCAGATACGACTATCGCCGCAACAAAAACCCAGGGCATCCAGATGCGCGATAAGTTCCTTGCGAATATAAAGATCGCGCTGCCCGCGGCGGTCATAACTCTAATATTACTCATAATAATGTCGCTGGGCGGCAAAAATGCATCGGTAGGCGAATATGAGTATAACATACTCCGGGCCATCCCGTATTTTGTTGTCATCGTTCTCGCGCTGCTCGGCATGAATGTTCTGGTCGTGCTCGGTATCGGCATAGGTCTTTTCGCATTGTCCGGCGCTATCACAGGCTCGCTCACGATAGAGAGTATGTTCTCGTCCATGAGTACGGGTACATCAGGAATGTTTGAGACAATGATAGTAACTATTCTTGTATCGTCCATAGGCGCGCTTGTAAGAGAGAACGGCGGCTTTGAGGCTATCCTGAACGGCATACGCCGACACCTGAAGGGCAGACGCGGCGGTATGGCGGGGATCGGTCTTCTGACTGCCTTTCTCGACATCGCAACAGCAAACAATACAGTTGCTATCGTCATGGCGGCGCCGATTGCAAAGGAACTGAGCGAGGAATATGAGATAGAGCCGAGAAAAACGGCATCGCTGCTCGATACCTGTTCGTGCATCATGCAGGGTGTGATCCCGTACGGTGCGCAGCTGCTGATTGCAGCAAGTCTGGGTGGTCTGTCGAGTATGCAGATCATACCGCTGCTGTTCTATCCGTATATACTGGCAGTTTTCGTTGTGCTGTCGATAATATTCGATAAAAAGGATAAGACAAATGATAAACGAAGAAATAAGAGCTGAGCTTTTCGGTCTGCAGGATACAGAATACCGCGATTTTCAGAAGAAGCTGATGCCGACGGTGGCAGATAATGCCTTTATCGGTACGCGAACACCGCAGCTGCGGGCATTGGCAAAAAGCTTGTCAAAGCGTGAGGATATAGGTAAATTCCTTGCAGCGCTGCCGCATGAGTATTTTGATGAATATCAGCTCCATGCGTTCATAATTTCTGAAATAAAGGACTTTGATACCTGTATAGCCGAGGTAGAGCGGCTGCTGCCGTATCTCGACAACTGGGCGACCTGCGACCAGCTATCGCCGAAGATATTCAAAAAGCACAGGCAGGAGCTTCTAAGGTATATAAAAAGGTGGCTGAGATCCGATCTGACATATACGGTGCGGTTCGCGGTCGGTATGCTCATGCAGCATTATCTTGATGATGATTTTGATGAAGCGTATCCTGAGGCGGTCGCAGAGCTGAGATCGGACGAATACTATATAAATATGATGATCGCATGGTATTTCGCGACCGCGCTCGCAAAGCAGTATGAGAGCGCACTGCCGTATATAGAAGAGCAGCGGCTCGACATATGGACACATAACAAGGCAATACAGAAGGCGGTCGAAAGCCGCCGCATAATGCCGGAGCAGAAAGAGTATCTGAGATCATTAAAGATAAAGCAGAATAAAAATTGTTCATAAAAAACTATCGCAAGGGAGAGCCTTGCGATAGTTTTTTCGGTTATTCATCAATAATTATCACTCTGTTTTTGCCGTCATATTTTGCGCCGTAGAGAGCCTTGTCTGCTCTTTTACAAAGCGAGTCTGCGGTATCATCCTCCTTGGCGAATGCCACGCCGAGACTGATGGTTTGATGTCCTGCCACATTGAAATCTACGCCGGCGAAGTCAAGCCGTATCTTTTCGGCAAGCTCCTTGATCTCATTTTTTTCATAGCCTGTCAGGCAGATCATGAATTCCTCTCCGCCCCATCTGCCGGCCTTTGCATTAAAGTTCTTGATGCACTTTTGGATAGAGGACGAAAGACCTATAAGGACGGAATCGCCGACATCGTGACCGTAGAGGTCGTTGACCTTTTTGAAATCGTCGGCGTCTATCATTATGAGCGCGACCTGACCCGGATGCTTTTCCATATCCTCATCCACCTTGTGCTGTATTTCGCGCCGGTTGTAGAGTCCTGTGAGACCGTCGGTGACAGCCATGATCTCAAGCTCCTCCGTTGCCGCCTCGATAAAGTTCGCAAGACGGGTTATCATGGATACATTTCCGGTGATCTCCTCCTGCTCAAAATCGTAGGAGGTCTGCTTTGCTTCTCTTTTGCGTCCCTCGCGAAGCGCCGCGACTACCAGGGTGACATTATGCAGATTTACATTTTTTCCGGTTCTCAAAAATTCGCCCGAGGTGTAAAAGCCCGATGTGGGCGCCATCGTCTGCATGGGCTGAGTCTCCTTGAAGATATCGGCACCCCAGAAGGTGCGCCGCGCCGCGCATGAATATATATGTATCGCCTCCGGCTGGAAATCCTTGAGGTCGATGCAGCTCTCCTTTACACTGTCCAATATCGTGCGCGGATCGCCGTAGGCTATCCTTGCCTTGACATTTTCCGCCATATCCGCGGTCATAACGAGCGTTCCGTCGGCTTCGCAGGCGGAAGGGGCGCGGAGAAGGTTCAGACCGTTCAGCTCAAAGAAGAACGGGAATTCAAGCGTGTTCTCAAAGAAATGCTCATCATTTTTTATTTTCAGGAAATGATAATATGTATCGTATGCCGGTCTGTTATCCAACTCATGAAGAAGCCTGCCGTCAGCGCTTGTGACATGCAGCTCGCGGCCGAGCGGCTTCCAGCCGGTTATATGCGTTGTAACGATATCGAGATCATCCCCGCCGAGCATAAGAAATACCACAGACTGATCCGAGCATTTGCCCTTGCTTGAGAACACATATGCCTTGTCCTCGTTGATATCTGCGCTCAAAGCGCCTCCGCCGTAGATGTGGATATCCTCGCGCAGTGTGCTCAGATCCTCGCAGAAGCCAGTCATGGACATGCCGCGTATCGTGACGAGCATATCGATCGCTTTGACCCACGGGTTCTTTTCGATGTATTTTCTGAGATCTTCTACTATGCCTTTCTCTGTATCCTGAGTAAACTTATACTGGAGCACATCCGCCTTTGTGTCGGGGTACTCGTATATGGTACAGATTATGCAGGTGCTGTCCTTGGACAGATCACCGTGCAGGATGTTTCCGTTTGTCGTGCATCCGCGGTAGATTGCGTTCGGCAGATCCCGTGCTATTACATTTGTAATGGCGTCTATCTTTTCGCTGTCAATGAGAGTAGTGTAGATATCAAAAACCACTGCCGATTCCATTGACTTGTTGCTCCACTTGGATAATCGCCGTATTTCCTTTTCAAAGGTTTTTTCCTTGTATTCAAACTGAAGCTGTCTCAT